>DASZBP010000206.1:0-10556 GCA_035943915.1 Gaiellaceae bacterium
CGGGTCGACCGAGAGGCCGATGACCTTCACACCACGGCGGTCGAACTCCGGCTTGATCTTCGCCATGTAGCCGAGCTCCGTCGTGCAGACCGGCGTGAAGTCCTTCGGGTGCGAGAACAGCACGCCCCACGAGTCGCCAAGCCAGTCGTGGAAGCCGATCCGCCCCTGAGTCGTGTCGGCCTCGAAATCCGGTGCGGTATCGCCGATGGTCAGCGCCATCCGTGTCCTCCTCATCCTGCGGGGTGAAGGGGAATCTCTACCAGTTAGCCGGGAGCTGCCAGAGTCACCGTGAGGCGCACGTGCGCGCGCCGCGGGAGCGTCGCCGTGGCGGTCGCCTTGTTGAACGCCGAGGCGCCGCGCACGCGCAGGATGCGCGTGCCGCTGGGCAGCCGAAAGCGGAGCCGCACACTCGTCTTCTTGGGCACCTTCACGGTGGCCGTCACGGTCGTCCCGTCGCGCGTCACGGTGTACGACACGTCGCCGAAGCTCGTCGGCGCTTTCTCCACGGAGATCGAGCCGCCGTCGACGAGCCACGACCGCGGCGTCGAGAACGCGAGGTCGAGCCCGTCCGGCGCGCCGCGCGTGCCGCGCCGCTCGTGGACGAGCAGCAGGCGCAGCGTCTCGAGGTACGAGCTGTTCGCGCCGAGGTTCGGCGGCATGTACATCGAGCGGTAGTACGCCGTGCCGACCGGCAGCACGGAGATCGCCTCGCCCGAGACGAACGTGCCCTGCGTCATCGCCGTGCCGAGCTGCCCGTAGAGGCTGAGCGCGAGCACGTCGGACTGGTCGTTGTCGGCGAGGAACCGCGCGGCCTCCTGCCCGTACACCTGGCCGAGCCCCTGACCGTTGACCTTGCCGAAGACCACGTGCGCGTCGGCGCGCGGCACCCCGAGCAGGCGCGCGCCGTGCAGCGCGAGGTACTTGAGGATCCCGTTCGTGTCCGAGCGGCCCGCGGGGAAGAAGCCGGACGCGAACACGTACGGCATAACGAGGTTCCAGTATGACCCGGCGCGCGTGAACGTGATCAGCTTGTATGCCTTCGTCTGGCCGTCGAGCGTGTCCGGCACGAAGAGCGACCCGTCCTTCAGCCGCACCTCGTGCTTGCGCACCGCGGCGCGCAGCGGGGGCTCGAGCTTCAGCGCGATCGCGCCGGCCTTCGCGGCGAGATCGCTGTGGCCGGTGACGGCCCACATGCGACCCGCGGCGAGCAGCCCCTCCCAGGCGACGACCTGTGCAGGCAGGCCGTTGACCGCGCCGCCGAGGTCTGTCGACAGCGGCTCCGGCTGCAGCAGGCCGGAAGGGAGCTGCCGCGCGGCGAGCGTGCCGAGCGTGTCGGCCATTGCGGATGCGTCAGCGTCTACGAAGGCGCGGTCGTGGGACTCGCCGTAGTACAGAGCCTCGCTGAGCATGAGCCCGCCTGCGCGCAGCGCGCTGAACCGGTCGGGAAGCCGCAGCGATCCGAGCCGGAGGATCCCTTGCGCCGCCGTGAGATAGCCGTACTCCGCCATCACCTGCGCGGTGTCCATCGCCTCCGCGTACGACAGCTCCTCATAGTCGTTCCCGACGCTGTAGCGCCACCCTTGCGTCAGCTGCTGCACGAGGATCGCCTTCTCGGCCTCCGTGACGGTGTCGTCGGGAACCTGGATCTGCATGCCCTGGGCAAGACGGTTGTCCCAGTAGTCGCTGACCGCGGTGCGCGCGCGGTCATATGTGTACGCGTTCGCCTTGATCGGCTTCAGGAGCGGCACGTCGTGCACCCAGGCTGCATAGACGGTCGTGGTCGCTCCCGCGGGCACGTGCACGACATCTGCATCGGTGATGAGGCGCGTCGGGTCGGTCGCAACGAACCGCACGGTCGCGCCGGCCTTCGACTGCTGTGCGTCGACGACGAGCTTCACGAAGCTGACGATCGACTTCGCGCCGCCGATGCGGCCGGCGAACGACTCCTCGTCGTACTGCACGCCTCCCGCGTCGGTGTACGACGTCTCGAGGATCGGCAGGTACCCGTTGGCAAGCGTCGCAAGTGTCGCGCGCCGTAGACACGACCCGTAGCGCTCGTGCCCGGTCTGCCCGACGTCGATCGTGAGGCTCGGGCCGACGGCGAAGCGGCTGATGATCTCGCTGCCGTCGGCGACGTGGAGCGCGAAGGTCTGCGGTGCGTTCTCGCCCGCCGGGTACGAGAGCGCGAGGTAGTAGACGCGGCTTTTCGTCAGCGGCCTGTGGTTGCGCTGCGTCGCGAACAGGATAGGCGGGAGCTTCTTCGCGGCGGCGTCGTACGTCGGGTCGTGCAGCAGCTGCGCCCCCCAGACGTCGGTGCCGCTGCGCACGACCCGCCCGACGCCCTGGGCGTAGCTGCGGGACACCGTCGGCGTGCAGGACTGCGCTGCGTGCACGCGCGTCTGCACCGCGGCGAGCGCCGCGAGCAGGACGAGCGCGAGGACGGCGAGGATCCGTGCCATCGCGCCCATCCTGCCCGCGGGCTCGGTCACTCCGCTAGCCGAATGACGGTGGCGGGCCGGGCGGCGGTGCGCCGTGACCGCCGGGCCGCTGCATCACGTTGAAGGAGCTGTCGAGGTGGACCTCGATCTCGCTCCCGTCGGACTTCGTCACCGTGACCTCGTAGCCGTTCTGCGTGAAGTCGGTGGTGACGTCGCCGGCCGTCCCGCCGCCGAGCGACTTAATCGCGGCGGCTTTCGCCTTGTCGGCGTTCGTGCCGGTGACGGGCTGCTCGGCATCCTCGTGGGATGCGCTGCCGTGCGCCGGCATGGACGGAGGCGTCGTCGTGGTCGTGGTGCCTCCGCCCGAGTCGGCGTTGGCGATGGCGGAGCCGCCGATCGCGAGGGCGGCGACGCCGACGAGTGCGGCCGCTGCTTTCTTCACTGCAGTGAGCATGCGATTCCTTTCCGTTGGGTGCACCCACCGTCGCGGGCGATCCTGCGAAGACGTTCGGAACGACTGCGGAATCCGCTAAGAGAATTGAGGTGTCGGCGGGTCGTGACTAGAGTCGGAGCGTGTCCGCGATCGAGGTCACCGAGCTGTCGCGGACCTACAAGGTCGGCAAGAAGCTGCTGCGCCGCGGCGAGCGTCGCGATGTCGAGGCGCTGAAGGGCGTGAGCTTCTCGGTGCCGCAGGGGCAGCTCTTCGGCCTGCTCGGCCCGAACGGCGCGGGCAAGACGACCACGATCAAGATCCTGACGACGCTGCTGCTGCCGACCGGCGGCGAGGCGCGCGTGCTCGGGCTCGACCCGGCGCGCCAGCATCGCGAGCTGCGCCGGCGCATCGGCTACGTGTTCGGCGGCGACAAGGGCCTGTACGAGCGCATCTCCGCGCTCGAGAACCTGCGCTACTTCGCGGACGTCTATCGCGTTCCCGCCGAGACGAAGCGGCGGCGGATCGACGAGCTGCTCGAGGTCGTCGGCCTGAAGGGCCGCGAGCGCGAGCGCGTCGAGACGTATTCACGCGGGATGCGCCAGCGCCTGCACATCGCGCGCGGGCTGCTGCACGACCCCGAGGTGCTGTTCCTCGACGAGCCGACGATCGGGCTCGACCCCGTCGGAGCGCGCGAGCTGCGCGACACGGTCGCCGGGCTGCAGGCGTCGGGCAAAACGATCCTGTTGACGACGCACTACATGCTCGAGGCCGACGAGCTCTGCGAGCGCGTCGCCGTGATCAACCACGGCTTGATCGTCGCCGAGGGAACGCCGGCCGAGCTCAAGCGCCGCGCGACCGCGAAGAGCGTGATCGAGATCGAGGCGTTCGGCGTGGACGACGTGATTGTCGAGCGGCTCCGCGCGATCGAAGGTGTCGATGCGGTCACCGTCGAGCAGATCGAGCAGTCGCATGTCGTCGCGATCCAGTCGCAGCACGGCCCGACGCTGATCCCGGTGCTGCTCGAGCAGTTCGGGCAGGTGACCGTCGGACGCGTCGTCGCCCGCGAGCCGACGCTCTAAGACGCGTACGTCGAGCTCGTCAGCGCGTGATCCGCGTCTTCCTCACCGGCATGCGCGTGCAGATCACGCAGCTGCTGCGCTCGACGTTCGATCTCGTCGCGATGCTGATCTGGCCGATCATCTACGCGTCGATCGCGTACTACCTGCTCGACGCGAAAGAGTCGCCGCATGAGCTGCTGGCCGCGTCGATCGGCAGCGCGGTGATGATCATGTGGGCGCAGCTCGTGATCGGGTCGTCCGGGACGCTCGACCTGATGCGGCAGGCAGGGACGCTCGAGCTGATGGTCGCGGCGCCGGTCCCGTTCGTGGCCGTGCTGGCGCCGATCATGGTGAGCACGTCCGCGTTCGGTTTGTACGGATTGCTCGTCACGCTCGTATGGGGGCGCGTCGGCTTCGGCATCCCGCTTGACATCGCGCATCCATTCGCGTTCCTCGTCGCGATCCCGTCGTGCGTGATCGCGATCGCCGCGCTCGGGTTGATCGTCGCGAGCACGTTCGTGCTCTACCGCGCCGCGTTCGCGCTCGGCATCGCGATGCAGTACCCGGTGTGGCTCGCGTCCGGGCTGCTCGTGCCGCTGTCGGCGCTGCCCGGCTGGCTCGGGCCGGTGTCTTGGATACTCGCGCCGACGTGGGGCTTCCGCGCGATCGAGCGCGCCGCGGTCGCAGGTAACCCTTGGCCGTCGATCGGGATGTGCTTCGCCGTGAGCGTCGTATACGTCAGCGTCGCCGTCGTCTTCCTGCGGATGTTCGAGCATCTCGCGAGGCAGCGCGCGTCGCTGAAGCTCGCATGATCTGGCTGCGCGTCTTCTTCAACGGCGGCATCACGAGCTATCGCGCGCTGTTCGCGTGGATCAACCCGTGGATGGCGATCCCGATGCTCGTCGTCTACCCGATCTTCCAGACGCTGTTCTTCGTCTACCTCGGGCGCTCGGCGGGCGTGGAGTCCGACTCGTTCTTCCTGATCGGAAACACGTTCATCGCGACCGCCGTGACCGGCCTGTTCGGGATGGGGCAGGCGATCTCCGGCGAGCGCCGCTTCCAGACGCTGCCGATCCTGCTCGGGTCACCGGCGAGCCGGCTCGCGCTGTTCCTCGGGCGCGCGTTGCCGTCGCTCGTGAACGGGTTCGTCGTCGCCGCGATCTCCTTCGGCCTCGGCGTGTGGATCGTGGGCGTTCATTACTCGACCGGCACGCTCGGCGCGCTTGCCCTGGTGCTGCTCGCGAGCTGCTTCGCGTGCACCGCGCTCGGGCTGTGCCTCGGGTCGCTCGGCATCCGCGGCCGCTCGGTGAGCCTTTTCGCCGACAGCATCTCCGGCTCGATGCTGATCGTCTCAGGCGCCAACGTCCCGTTCGCGCGGCTGCCGCACGTGCTGCGCACGATCTCGTCTTGGATCCCGCTCACGCACGGCATCGCAGCAGCGCGGGAGATCGCGCGCGGCGCAACGCTCTCGCACGTCGAGCCGCTGCTCGGCAAGGAACTGCTGATCGGCGTCGGGTACCTCGTCGCGGGACTCGTGATGCTGGCGTTCTTCGAGCGCGAAGGCCGCAGGACCGGCGCGCTCGACCGCTTCTAGCGCGGGTTACCCTTCAGCCGCGCCCCCGTAGCTCAGTGGATAGAGCAGCGGTTTCCTAAACCGCGTGCACAAGTTCGATTCTTGTCGGGGGCATCGCCGCGTTAGGGCCAACCTGGCCCGAAGGGGATGAGGCTCCCTCGCTCGCAGCATGTCCTGCTCAAGAGTGATTCTGGCGCCGACCCGCTTCGTTAAGCGCATCAACCGCTGCAAGCGGTGATTGCAACTGCGCGCGGAAGAACTGAGCCGGCGGGAGACAACGCCCGGAGCGCGAACCTCTTCGGTGTGGCCGATGGGAACGACCTTCAGCGCAGAGCGCTCGTTTGGGTCGAGCGTACCTGTGAGGAGGAACGGGTCCCGCACCTCCAGGCGTAAGCACCGTTACCCAACTCACAGTCTCGGCTCACGATCGTGATTTGGCAACGGCAAGGAAGATCGCCGCGACCAAGATCACCCATAGCGCGCGTCCCCCAAGAATGCGGGAGTCACCACGCCTGAATGAGGAGGACGAGGGCGACAGCTGCGACGATCCACGCCTCGGAGCAGTTCCTGATCGCATAGCGGTGCATGTCGGGCGTGATTCCCGAACACTGGGCTCGAGATCAGTTTCATCGATCTGCCGTCCGAGATCGGCGTACGGCGCACGGTGCGATTGCACTTACCAACGCTCAAGAGCTTCGTCACGCTTCTCGCCCTCAGCCAGGGTGGTTACCTAGCCGCAAGAACGGTCAAGGGAGGCTGACGCCGCACCAGACGCTGCGAGTCCAAAGGGGGATGACACCGTGCGCTCCTTCGCCAGTGTCTGGGCAACTACGCACTGACCGGCCTCTGCAACAATCAATCAGCCTTACTCGCCGGGCCGAACGACGCCCGATTCGTATGCGAACACAACGGCCTGTGTCCGGTCGCGGATGCCTAGCTTCGCGAGGATCCGCGTCATATAGGTCTTGACGGTCGCGTGGCTCAGGAACAACTGTGCGGCGATTTCGCTGTTGGAGCAGCCGCGCGCTGTCAGCTTCAGGACTTCGAGCTCGCGCTCAGTCAGCTCCGCTAGTTCAGGCGGGGGTGTTGTCGCCGCTGTTCGCCGCACGTGCTCCTCGATCAGGCGGCGGGTGATCTCGGGCGCGAGGAGGGATTCGCCTGCCGCGACGACGCGTACCGCGTCCACGAGCCGGTCGGGAGGCGCACTCTTCAGCAGGAACGCACTGGCTCCGGCACGGAGCGCATCGACGACGTACTCGTCGCGGTCGAACGTCGTCAACATCAGAACCTTCGGTGGCCTCTTCGCGAGCCCGATCTGCCGGGTCGCCTCGATGCCGTCGAGGCCGGGCATCCGGACGTCCATCATCACCACGTCGGGTTCTGCCCGGGCGACGACCTGGACGGCATCGGCGCCGGCGCCGGCCTCACCGACGACCTCGATGTCGTCTTCGTCGTCGAGGATGTGCCTGAGCCCGCTGCGGATCAGCGGCTCGTCGTCGGCGATGACGACTCGGATCATGCGGGGATCGGGAAGCGCGCCCGGATTCTGAAGCCGCCGCAGTCGCGGCTCGCCGCCTCGAACTCGCCGCCGTAGAGCAGGACGCGCTGGCGCATGCCGATGAGACCGTTGCCGCCGTCGCGACCCACCGCGGCGACGGCGGGGCCGCCTTCATCCAGCACCTCGACCTCGACCCCGTCCTGCAGGTAGCGGAAGACAACTTCCGCGCGGGCGGCGCCGGAATGCTTCAACGCGTTTGTCAGACCTTCCTGGACGATCCTGTACGCGGACATATCGACGGGGACCGGCAGCGTCCGTTGTTCGCCTTCCCGGCGCACGTCAACGGTAAGGCCGGCGTCGCGTACCTGCGCGATGAGCTCGTCGAGCCGAGCGAGACCGGGCTGCAGCCCGCGTGCTGCAGCCTCGTCGCGCCGCAGCACACCGAGCAGCGACTGCATCTCGCCGACCGCCTCGCGCCCGGCATTCTGCACCGCGTCGAGCATCGCGTCCGCAGTCTCCGGATCGCGCCGGAGCAGCCTCTGCGCAGCCGCAGCCTGAACGAGCATGACGCTGACGTTGTGCGCGATCACGTCGTGCAGCTCACGCGCGATTCTCGTCCGCTCGCGCTCGACGGCTGCGCGCGCTTCGGCCTCACTCGTCGACAAGAGGAGCTCATTTCTGACCTCGAGCTGCCCCCGCCGCCGCGCAACCTGGCCTGCGGCCGAGGCGACGCCGAGCACCAGCAGGTCGAACGCGATCTCGTTCGCACGTCGGAACTCTGGCCGACCGACGTACACGAGTGCGTACGCAACTGTGCCCGCGACCAGACCGACGACGTCTCGCGGCCGGCGCGCGTACGCCGACACCGAGTAGAGCGCGACGGCGTAGGGCACGAAGTCCCCCCAGAAGGACATCGCCACATGCGCGACTGCCTGCGGGACGAGGAACGTCGCGACGAGAAGCCCCGCGACGGTCGAGGGATAGCGACGGCGCCACGCAAGCGGAAGCGTCGTCAGCAGCACAAGCGGCACGTTGGCCCACGCCGTGCCTCCCCCGTAATACCCCGACCAGTGCCAGCGGAGCTCCGTCACCCCGAGCACGGCGAACACCATTGCGAGCGACGCGTCGAACGGCGACGGAAAACGGCGGAACATCACGCCTGACGATAGGCGCGAATGGCTCGCGCCGCATCGGCCGCAGGTCGACAACGAATGCGACCTCAGCTGACTCTGCCTCGCGACCCGCGGCCGATGACACAGCAGCAGCTGCCACCTAGCGTCCGACTCGTTCGCAACCTCGATGAAAGGGAAGCCGTCGCCCATGCGCACCAGAATCATCCTCTCCACCGCCCTCACGACCGCGGCCGCCGCCGGCGCCGGGGCAGCCACATACCACGGGCACAAGCCGCTCGCGGACATCGCCTTCGCCGTCTTCGTCGTCTCCGGCGCCGTCGCCGTCTCAGTCGCGGGCGCAAAGCTCGTCCGTCGTGTCCGCCCCGGCACCTCCGTCTTCTGCCTCGTGCTCGCGGTCTTCGCGGTACTCATACCGGCGGCGACCGCCGCAGCCTCCACGCTCCCCAAAGCGAAGTGGGTCGCCAAAGCCGATGCCGCCTGCCGCACGATCGACGCCCGCGTCGCCGCAATCCCTCAGCCGAAGATCAACCCCGCCCAGCCGCAGCGGTCTGATCTCCCCAAGGTCGCGGCGTACCTCACCCGGCTGAGCCCGCTCCTCGCGACCGAGATCGCTCGCATCGCCGCCTTGCCGGATCCAGCTACCGACGCGGCACTCTCTCACGCCTTCATCAGGAACGCCCGAGCCTCTCTCGCCGCCGAGCGCGCCAGCGCCGCAGCAGCACAGCGCTCGGATCTAAGCGCCTACAAGGCGTCGTTCGTACGCGACAACCACTACGGAACCCAGGCATCCACCACAGCAAAGCGACTCGGCCTCCGCGTCTGCGGCCAGTAGACACCGAAACACCCGCGAGAGCCTCGCACGAGCGGGGCTCTCGCGACACCCGAAACGCCATTCTGCCGCCCGTATCGGAGACCGGTGGCGCGAACTGGACGGGGACCCAGAGGACTGCCGGAGACGCGCCCAACTCTTAGCGGAACTCGACCGACTGCTCACCGCAGCTATCGGAACTCGGGCGTCATTCCCGAACACTGGCGCAGTCGGAAATCCTTATGACTCCTTCATCTGGCACCCGTATGTTCTCGCGATGAACAAACGCCGTTTCGCGTGGTCAGCGGCTGTCGTCCTTGTGTTCGCTGGTGTCGTCGGCCTCTCGTTTTTCCTTGGGGACAAGCATGCGTTGGAGTCCTTGCGTATTACGCACGTCGCGCCCGCCACGATTGCCCGAGCTATGCAAGATGATCGGTTCTTCGCTGACTACCACGAGCGCACGCTCGTTGTGACTGGAACGGTTGCGTCATTCGCCAGAGAACCGCGCGGAGTGACCGTCCGATTCCGTACTCCGCCGGGCTTTGCCGCTTTTTGTGACCTAGAGGGCGCTGCGCTGAGGCTTCGGCGCAACCAGGAACTCACAGTCATCGCCGAAGGCGCAACCGCAGAACGGCAGTCCTCTGCGGTCATGCTTCGCAACTGCCGCCTGCCGTAGCATTTGGCGATCGATCAGACGCGGTTCACTCACGTTCGTCAGGCGTTATTCCGGAACGCTGGCTCAGCCCGCCGACGTCTACTCGTGCGTGGAAGGGAAGCTCTAGCATCTGGTGCGTGCAGAGACGCGAGGCGGCGTGCATTTGCGGTCAGCTTCGGGTGACGACTGAGGGCGAACCTGGGTCAATCTCGATCTGTTACTGCCTCGCCTGTCAGCGTCGGACCGGCAGCGCCTTCGGGGTGCAGGCGCGATGGCCCAACGATCGGGTCGCCGTCAGCGGGCGGTACACGGAGTACATGCGCATATCTGACGAGGGTGCGGAGCGGACGTTCCGTTTCTGCCCGGACTGCGGGACGACAGTCTTCTGGACAAATGAGGACTTTTCCCCGACTGGATCGCCGTCGCGGTCGGCGCTTTCGCCGATCCTTCTTTCCCGAACCCGACGGTCGCGTCATACGGAGCGACGCGACGGCATCCCTGGTTGGCTCGCCCGGTCGGGATCGAGGAAGAGTACGACCAGGACACAACTCCGTTGGTTCAGTCTCCGTGGAGCCTGGGCCATGGGCACCAGGCGTCTGCGTATATCCGGATCCCACTAAGCGATGGCCACGACTGGGATCCGCGTTAGACAGCTCTCATGCGTCATTCCGGACACTGGCGCACGCGAGACGCGTCGCTTCGGCGGCTAGCTGGCGCCCCCGAGGCTAGGCTGATCCCGTTGCCACTCGGTCACTAGAGGTAAGCGATGCCTTCGACGGACGATGTCTACGAGATCAGACCGCTTCGGGTGCTGATCGCAAACGAGCGCCAGGATCGTCTGGTCAACGTCCGGCGGATCGTCGAGTCCCTCGGGCATCACGTGATCACGCCGCAAATCGAGGTAGAGGACGTTGGCGAGTTCACGCGCCTTGAGAAGCCGGATGTTGCGCTGGTCGGTCT
>DASZBP010000207.1:0-2370 GCA_035943915.1 Gaiellaceae bacterium
CTCCGCCGCGCGCACACCCATCTCGTAGCGCCAGTAGACGCCCTCCTTGTTGGAGCCGTCGGCCGCGAGGATCTTCAGCTGCCCACAGACGTACGCGACCGCGGGGTCGGCGAACGGCCGCACGAGCCGGCGTAGCGCGTCGGGCGCCCACGTCGCGTTGCCGTCGGTGAACGCCACGATCTCGCTGTCGGTCCGGCGCACGGCGCTGTCCTGCGCCGCGACCTTCCCGCCTCGCGGGTTGCTGATCACGAGCACGCCCGGATACGCGCGCGCGATCTCCTCGGTGCGGTCGCTGGACGCGTCGGACGACACGACGATCCGAACCTTCTCCTTCGGGTAGTCCAGCGCAATCAGGTTCTCGATCCGCCGGGCGATCACCGCTTCCTCGTTGTACGCCGCGACGATCACCGTCACGCCGGGCTCGATGTCCGCGGCACGCACCGGACGCGACGCGACGCGCGCGAGCGCCGCCGCGAACGCGGGATACGCGGCGTGCGTCCAGACGAGCGCCGCGAGCGACGCCCAGAAGACGATCTCAACTGCGAGCAGCACGCACTTCCTCGAACAGCTGCCTGTACCGCTGCACGGCCACGCGGACGTCGGCCTCGCGACTCACCCACTCGCGCCCCGCGCGCCCCATTTCCTCGAGGTCGAGCTTGCCGTCATAGGCATCGCGGATCGCACGTGCGAGCAGCTCGGGGCGGCCCGGTGGAACGACCACGCCACAGCCGACCTCGCGCACGATCCGCGCAGTCTCGCTCTCGTCGTCCGCCGCGACGATGACCGGCCGCGCGACGGAGAGAATGCCGTAGAAGCGGCTCGGCACGACATAGCCCGCAAGGCCGCGTGCGAGCCCGACGACGTGCACATCCGCGGCGGACAGTGACCGAGAGAGCTCGTCGCGCGACTGGTACGGCAGGAACTCGACCGCGCGCTCGACCTCGAGCCGCTCGGAAAGCTCGACGAGCTCCGCATGCCGCGCGCCGCGCCCGATGATCACCGCGCGCAGGTCAGCGAGATCGCGCAGGAATGTCAGCGAGCGAACGAGGGAATCCAGATCCTGCGCGTGGCCGACGTTGCCCGAGTGCATAACGACGAAGCGCCCCGCAAGCTTCCGCGATCGCGACCACGGGTTCGCCTTCGGCTGCGGTTGCAGCTTCTCCGTGTCCACCCAGTTCGGGATGACCGAGACGTTCCCGGACGGGGCTCCCTTCTCGACGAGCCGTCGCCGCATCGTCTCCCCGATCGCGACGATGCGATCGGCACGCCGCAGGTACGACGAGACGAGCACGCGCAGCGCGGTGACGACGAACGAGTTCGTGAGCCGTCCGACCTCGACCGCGATCTCGGGGAAGACGTCCTGGCTGATGACGACGAGTGGCGCGCGGTAGCGTCGCGCGACGAACAGCGCCACGTTCGCGACGACCGGCGGGTCGGTCATGCAGACGACGATGTCGGGGCGCGGCCCGCGCAGGGCCTCGCGCGCGGACTCGAGCAGGTAGGTCACGTAGTTGGCCGCACGCTGCGGAAGCTGCGAGCGGTCGAACGAGGTCGAATTGACACGCACGATCTCGACGCCGTCGCGCGTCTCGCGAGCAAGGGCGTCGCGGTGGGACTGCAGTTTCCCGGTGACCACGCGCACGTCGTACTCGTCGGCGAGGGCCGACGTCAGCTCCGAGAGCAGGTGCGCGGTCGCCTCGACTCCCGGCCAGTAGTACTGATTGAGCACGAGCATCCGCGGACGCCCCGCGCCGGTCGGGTTCCCTCTCACAGCTGCCCAGGCTAACGTCTCGCGGTGCCACTCGATCTCGCCGTCCTTGGCAACGATCCACGCTTCGGCGGCGGCGGCGCTGCGCAGACCGATGCCTTCCTGGCCGCTGCGCGCGATCTCGGCCGCGAGCCGGAGCTGCTGTACGCACCGCACCCCAGGCTCGCCGGGCGCTCGCTGGCGCTCGACCGGGTCGAGGCGATCCGGCAGCTCCGCGCTGCGCGCCGCTTCGCACCCGAGCTTCGCGATGCGCGGTCTGCCTGGGTCGTGGCGACGATGGCGACCGCGGGCGGCGCAGCACCGCAGGCCGGCCGCGCGTACCGGGCCTGGATCGGGACGTCCGTCGACGACGAGTGGCGTGGGCGCCGGACGGGTCTCGGCCCGGCACACCGGGCGGCGTTCGGGCTGAGCCTGCCCTTGCTTCGCCGTCTCGAACGACGCGTGCTGCGCGCAGCCGACTGCGTCTACGCCACCAGCCGTGGCAGCCGGCTGGCGCTCGAGGCCGCCGGCGCCCAGGACGCTCGCGTATTGCGCATCCCGGTCGACACCGATCGCTTCACACCCGAGGCCGACGAGCAGTGGCAGGCAGGCCTCGCAGCCCC
>DASZBP010000208.1:0-4045 GCA_035943915.1 Gaiellaceae bacterium
CGTTACGTTCGTCTTGCTCATGGAGCTTCACCTCCGTGGGCCACGCCCCGGGACGTGCCAACGTCGCCGGGGCTTACTTGATTGTCCAGGTCATTGTAGACGCGGGTATGCGCCTGACATTCTAGTTCGCCCTGACCTGAGGGGCGGAAGGTCACGGCTCCCCTTCCCGCAGAGCCCGGTCGAGGTCGGCGGTGTTGTAGGTCTTGCGTTGGCCGAGGCGATGGAAGGGGAGCCGCCCTGCGGCGCTGAGTTTCTGCACTCGGCCGAGCGGCCAGCCGAGATAGGCGGCTGCGGCTTTGTCGCCGTAGAGCCATGTAGGTGAAGCCGCCGGGTCGGTGCCGCTGAGTGCTGCGGCGAGAGCGGCGATAGCGTCGTCGCCAAGCTCGGCAGGGACGCGGATTCCATTGAGCAGGAGGGTGACAGGGACCGGTGTCACGGCGCTGCTGCCCATTTCGTAAAGGCATCGGTCCCCATGTCGGGTTCGCTGCGATTGCCACAGGTCGTGCAGTCCTCGAGGGAGCGGCGCGTCGAAAGGTTCTGCTCGGATCGGCGCGACATTGCGGACGAGCCTTTCGCGCACTTCTCGCCGTCCGACCGTGTGTACTGACAGTTCCGGTACAGTGGCTTTCGTGGCCGGCGCTGCGAAAGCCGAGGTCGAGTGGCTGGTCGCGGAGTACGGGATCAGCGAGCGAACCGCGTGGCGCTGGCGCAAGCGGCTGCTTGACGAGGACGACGACTTCGAACTCGACGCGAGTTGCCGCTTTTGCGGTCAGTCACTTCCCGGTGAGGCAACGAGTCGTCGCCGCTTCTGCAACGACATCTGCCGCCTGTACTACCGCCGCCGGCACGGCATCAGCCTGCGCGGACTGTTGCCGGAGGCAAAACAAACAGATGATTTGCTCGCGCGGGCGATCAGTGGCGGCGATGCAACTTCTTCAGCCGCTCAACCGCGGCGACCGTCTCGAGCTGGCGGTACACGTCCATCGCCTTCGCGAGCGCGGCAGGCGGCGGCGCCACCCCGCTCTCCAGGTAACGGCTAAGCCACGCTTGCACCAGAAACCCGACCATCTCGGGAACCGAAACCTCGCCGCGTTGCGCGCGCGCCAGCTTCTGCTCGCCGCGCTCACGCAACGGCACATGCACAGCGAGGGGGCGGGTCAGTGCTCTGGCTGGCGACGATCCGTTCGACCCGGCCGCGGAAGCGCACGGCGCCAAACACGTCAGCCGCGATCCTGCGGACCGATACTCCCTGACCGTGCAGCCGCAACACCTCTTGCCGCTGCGCAAATGTCGCCTTCGCTCCTCTGCCCGGATAACTCATCTCCTATAAAGAATCGGAGCGACGCGACGATTCGACCCGCCGCGCACACATTTCTTTACACCTGCTGCCATCCGAAGCAGCGGCTTACATACGGCAAGGTGGGGACGGACTACGACTACGAACTGCGGCAAGGCGAAACGATCCACGCGACCGGCCGGCTAACCCTCGAACACAACCCCGAGCTCGGCGAGCGGATCCGCATCGGCGACCACGACGGCATCATCCGCGACGTGCTCCCAGCACTACACGACCAGACACCGCGGATCGTCATTCAACTACTCCGCAACTAGCCCGGACTGTCTCGTCTCGTCTCGGCTGCCAAAAACGGCGGCCAATTTCGCGGGCACGCGAACGGGGCCGGTGCGGGGTCGGCGAACCAACGATCGTGTAACGATGCCCCCTACCCGGGGTGAAGCGCGACGAGTAGCTCGTATTGGCTCAGCCAGGCCGAAAAGCAGTTTGGAGCGGTGCGAACGCCGACGCCTCGAGAATGTCCGCGCGCATCGCCCGTGGCGGGCGCTGCGGCGGCGTCGCCGTCAACCTCGGGCGAAACGGGTGCGTAATTTTGGGTCACCGAGATGCCTGACCGCGGCGCGCTGAAGGGGGCGGCGGCCGCATTGGACGAGCCCTTGCCAGCGATCGAGCGACACGAGCGGCAACTTGAGGGGGACGGTCGCAGCGAAGGACGGCAACTTGCCGCTGACACAAAGATGGTGCGCCAGCATGTCGCGGCAACCGTGCCGCCCGTATCGGAGTACCTCGGCTGTCCGCGAGTATCGCGGCCGGCTGTCGGCGGCCGCTACCTAGCGCACGAGCCGCCATTCGCTGTTGACGACCCCTCGCAGTCGGCCGAAACCGCGGGATCATCAGCGCCGTTCTTCCACCGGTCGGAGACCGTCCCGCTCGGATCACCGTCGAACTCGCACGCGCCGAGTAGCGCTCGGGCCGGCCGCACGAGTCTGGCCTTGGCGATTAGCGCCGTGACCTCGAGCAGGTCGCCGGGTCGGCCGCGAGGTGCACGAGCTCGCCCGGCCGTTGCCGCTCGTAGCGTTGTGGCGGTTCGAGGCCGATCCGGCCGAGCTTGCCGACACCGTGGCGGCGCAGCACGACCGACACCGTCGACAGCGGCATCGCGAGCGTCTCGGCGATCTCGGCCGCCGTCATCCGCAACCCGCGCAACCCGACGATCACCGCGACCCGCTCCACCGGCGTGCGATTAGCGACCCGATGCGGAGCCGAAGAACGATCAACGAGGCCGGCTTCGCCGGCCGCCCGATACCTACCGACCCACTTCCGCGCACAGCGCACGCTGACCCCGAACGCCTCAGCAGCCGCCGCGATCGACGAACCCTGCTCGACGACCCGGACGGCCAACTGCCGGCGTCCGTTCCAACTGAGAGCCGCGTTACGGTGAAGCTTCATCCGGTGTCCTCCTTGGACTGAGGTGCTTGGCAGCTCTCAGCCTCCAAGGAGACCCGGATGGACCAATGTGCTTAGGAACTACACCTAGATCGCGGCGTAACCCGATTCGGGTGCGGGTGCTGCAACTACCGGATCCGATGCTCGCCAAGGCTGGCCCCGTGCCCGCGCAAGACGGGTGGCTGTTCGAGCCGAAACTCGACGGGTTCCGCTGCCTTGTCTGCACCCACGCTGGCCGGTTCCGGGCGCGAAGCCGTAAAGGCTGGGACATGACGGCGCTCCTGCCGGACTCGCGGACACTTTGCCGCCCGACCTGCAGCTCGACGGCGAACTCGTCGCGTTCAACGAACACGCGGCGCCCGACTTCGACGCCATCGGCCGGCGGATGCTCCACCACGACAACTCCATCGACGTCACCTAGGTCGTCTTTGACGTCCTAGCCTGTCAAGGCTTACCGACGACCGCGAACGCATACGAGCAGCGGCGGACACTCCTTGAGGCGCTACGGCAGAGGGGCCGTGTGTGCAGACGATCGTGACGTTCGAGGACGGCGAGGCGCTCTTCCGCGTGATGTGTGACCGCGGTCTCGAAGGCGTCGTCGCGAAACGGCTGCGCGACCCGTACCGGCCCGACGAGCGGCTATGGGTGAAGACGAAAAACCGAGCCACAGCGCGCTTCGCTGACGAAACAGCTGGCGTTCGTCGCCAGGTCGCAACGCGCGTGCGCTAGTCCAGCCGTCAACTTCAGCCCGGCTACGTCTTGCACGGAGGCGGCCCTGGGGACGGTGGTGGAATGATCGACTTCTCATCCGAGCGGCGATCTGTGAGGTCGAGCGCGCGCTGCCACGAGTACGCCCGGAAGGTCTTTTCGCGTATCGCTCTGGCCACCCCGGCGTCGACCTCCTCGCAACAGTCAGGACAGATCGTGTCTGAGCTCTGCGCCGGGGCGCTACGCCGTTCCGGGAGCCAACCTTGGGTCGTCCGCACCCGAGAGCACCAGGCGCAACGCCGCGTGAACGGATCTGCTCGACGCTCGACTGCACCCGCGCTCATGCATCGATTCTCGCTGAGGCGTAGCTCTGGTTCAAGGGGACGCACCCCAACACGGTTTGTGCGGCACGCCGCTCTGATCTAAAACCCTGGCGGCCGTCTGTCACCGCTTGCACGTCGAGTATGTGACAAACGGGCGCTTCCACCTCGAGGGCCAGGCATCAGACAGCCTGTCGAGCTGCCGGGTGTTACGCGGCGGTTTCGTCGTCTGGGCCGCGAGGCGTCAAACTAGGGTCTTCCGGCCCATAGGCGCGAC
>DASZBP010000209.1:0-3458 GCA_035943915.1 Gaiellaceae bacterium
CCTTCACGCGTGCGAACCGCTCCTCGCCCGACTCGGGGTCGCGCACGACCACGCCGAGGCTCAGCGAGAGGCCGGAGATGTAGGGGAACGGCTGGCCAGGCCCGACGGCCAGCGGCGTCAACACGGGATAGATCTCGCGCGCGAACAGCGAGTCGAGCTCGGCGCGCTCGTCCGGCGTCAGGTCGTCGACCGTCCCGAGCAGGATGCCCTCCTGTGCGAGGGCGGGGCACAGCGTGTCCCGCCAGAGCTCGGACTGGGCAGCGGTCAGTGCGGTGACCCGGTGCCGGATGTCGATGAGAGTCTGCGCGGGCGTGCGTCCGTCGGGGGAGCGGACGGACAACCCCGACGCGACCTGGTCGAGGAGGCCGGACACACGCACCATGAAGAACTCGTCGAGGATCGAGGACACGATCCCGCAGAACTTGACCCGCTCGAGGAGCGGCTCGTTGGGGTCGCCGGCGAGATCGAGCACCCGGGCCATGAGCTCCAGGTGCGAGAGCTCGCGGTTCAGAAGCACGACACCCGCCGCGTCAGGCTGGACGCGGATGGTCGCCACCCGCCCAGCATCCCGGAAACCTGGTGAACGATGGGTAACGGAGTTGTTACTTCAGCGTCCTTTCATCTGATCTGCGTATGCTCCGGCCCGATGCGGAATGACCGTCTCCTCGTCTGGCTCGCCGTCCTGCTCGGCATCGTCCTGATCGTGATCGCGATCGTGTACTGGGCGGAGCCGGCCAAGTCGCTGCCGAGCTTCTTCCCCGGCCATGCCGCGGGCTCCACGCACCATCACACGAAGCACGGCATCGCGGCGTTCTTCGTCGGCCTCGCGTGCCTGGCCTTCGCCTGGTTCCGCACCGGGCCGAAGTCGCGCGCAGCCACGTGATCGTCGCAGCCCTGATCTCGTATCCCAGGGCGATCATCCTGGGGCTGTTGCAGGGCGTCACCGAGCTGTTCCCGATCTCGAGCCTCGGGCACACCGTGATCCTGCCGGGGCTGCTCGGCTGGCACATTCATCAGAACGACCCCTATTTCCTCGACTTCCTCGTCGCGACACATCTCGCCACCGCGATCGTGCTCTTCCTCTTCTTCCGGAAGGACTGGGTGCGGATCATCAAGGGGCTCGGCCGCTCGCTGCGCGACCGTGAGATCGGCGCCGAGGATGCCGACGCGAAGCTCGGCTGGCTGCTCGTGGTCGGGACGATCCCGGCCGGCATCCTGGGGCTGCTGCTGCAGGACACCCTCCGCAAGGCGTTCGGCTCGCCGAAGATCGCCGCCTCGTTCCTGATCGCGAACGGCGTGCTGCTCTTCGGAGCCGAGATGCTCCGCCGGCGCGCACCGCAGACGGCCGAGGACGACGACTCGCGCATCGCCCGCAAGCTGTCGTTTCGAGACGCGACGGTGATCGGGACGATCCAGTCGCTCGCCCTGATTCCCGGCTTCTCGCGGTCGGGCGCGTCGATGGGCGGGAGCCTCTGGGCCGGCCTGTCGCACAAAGACGCCGCCCGCTTCGCCTTCCTGCTCGCGACGCCGTTGATCGGCGCCGCCGCGCTGCTGAAGCTGCCGGAGCTGTTCGGGCACACCGGCGACGGCGTCCGGGGCCAGGCGCTCGTCGCCTCGCTGTGCTCGGCGCTGACCGCGTTCCTCGCCGTGAAGTTCCTGATGCGCTTCTTCGAGACGAACACGCTGACGCCGTTCGCGGTCTACTGCCTGTGCGCCGGCGTCGCCTGCTTGCTGTACTTCGTGGTGTGACAATCTGGTAAACAGGCGCAGCCGTGCCTCTTCGCCTGACCCCCCAGAAGCGCGAGTTCTACGACCTGTTCACCCGCGCGTCCGCGAACGCGCGGGACATGGCGCGCCTGCTCGTCGAGCTGCTCGGCCAGTGGCCTGAGGGCCGCGGCGGCCTGCGGGACATCCGCGAGCTCGAGAACGAGGGTGACCGGCTCACGCATGCGGTGATCAACCTCCTCAACCGGACGTTCGTCACGCCGTTCGACCGCGACGACATGTACAGGCTCGCGTCTGCGATCGACGATGTCTGCGACCACATCGACGAGGCTGCGGACAACATCGACGCGTACGAGGTGAAGGACGTCCCGCTCAAGGCGCAGCAGCAGGCCGACGTCATCTATCGCGCCGCGTCGCGACTGCACGAGGCGGTCGAGCTGCTCGAGGGGTTCAAGGACTCGCAGCGGCAACTGGTCGCGCTGCGCGAGCTCGAGGACGAAGGCGACCGCCTCGAGCGCGAGGCCGTCGCGGAGCTGTTCCGCTCCGGCGCCGACCCGCTGACGATCATCCGCTGGAAGGACATCCACGATCAGCTCGAAGAGGCGATCGACGCCTGTGAGAACGCGGCGGACGTCCTGGAAGCGATCCTCGTCAAGAACCGGTAGTCGGTGACGCTGCTCGTCGTCACGATCGTCGCGGCGCTCGCGTTCGACTTCACCAACGGTTTCCACGACACCGCGAATGCAGTCGCGACTTCGGTCTCGACACGCGCGCTCTCGCCGCGGCTCGCCGTCCTGATCGCGGCGCTGGCGAACCTCGCGGGAGCGTTCGCGACGACTGCGGTCGCGAAGACCGTCGGCAAGGGGATCATCGACAGCGGCCTTGCGACGCCGAAGACGGTGCTCGCGGCGGTGCTCGGCGCCATCGTCTGGAACCTGCTGACGTGGTGGCTTGGGCTGCCGTCCTCCTCGTCGCACGCGCTGATCGGCGGCCTGATCGGCGCTGCCCTCGCACAGTCCGGCGCGAAGGGGGTCGAGTGGCACGGCATCGCGCACAAGGTCGCCATCCCTGCCGTCTGGGCACCGACGCTGGCATTCGCGTGCGCGTTCCTGATCCTGCTCGCGATCTACTGGCTGTTCAAGTGGATGACGCCCGGTCTCGCGAACCGCTCGTTCCGCCTGGGACAGCTTGTCACCGGCACGTGGGTCGCGTTCACGCACGGCGCAAACGACGCGCAGAAGACGATGGGCGTGATCGCGCTCGCGCTCTACACCCACGGGTCGATCTCGTCGTTCTACATCCCGACGTGGGTGAAGATCACCGCCGCGCTCGCGATCGGCCTCGGCACGTATGCGGGCGGCTGGCGCATCATGCGCACGCTCGGGCAGCGCGTCTTCAAGATGGACGCGCCTGCGGGCTTCGCAGCGCAGGCCTCGGCGGGCGCCGTCATCTGGGCGTCGACGAAGTACGGCTACCCGCTCTCGACGACGCACGTCGTCTCCGGCGCGGTCATGGGTGCCGGCGCGACGAAGCGGCTCTCCGCGGTGCGGTGGGGCGTCGCCGGCAACATCGTGTTCGCCTGGATCCTCACCATCCCCGCCGCGGCACTCGTCGCTGCCGCGATGTGGTTCCCCGTCACGGGGATCTTTTGAGATGAAGCCCTTCACGTCACCGAGTGCTCGCGCTCGCTGCACGGCCGGAAGGAACAGTGCTCTGCACGGGCCTGGAAGGCC
>DASZBP010000210.1:0-6149 GCA_035943915.1 Gaiellaceae bacterium
GCCTTGTGCGTGCGCGTGGTGAAGCGCGTCGCGATGCCGAAGTTCCCGCCGCCCCCGCCGCGGCATGCCCAGTAGAGATCGGCGTGGTGCTTCGCGTCGACCTCGCGCACGCTGCCGTCTGCCGTGACGATCTGAACGCCGAGCACGTTGTCGCACAGCAGGCCCCACGCGCGCGACGCGAGCCCGAAGCCGCCGCCGAGTGCATGGCCACCGACACCGACACTCGGGCATGTTCCCGCCGGGACCGCGAGCCCGTGCTGCGCAAGCGTTGCGTAGACGATCCCGAGCCGTGCGCCGGGACCGATGACGGCTTTGTTCCCCGTCACGGCGACATGCGACAGCATCGCGAGATCGACGACGACACCTGGCGTCGTCGAGTAGCCGCCGTAACTGTGGCCGCCTGAGCGCGCGACGACCTGCACGTGCTCCTTCGCCGCCCACTTCACCACGGCGGCGACATCCTTCGCATCAACCGGGCGAACGACCGCGAGCGGGTGCACAGACGCGTAGTTCAAGTTGTACGGAACGCGCGCCTTCTCGTACGCCGACGAGCCCGCCGTCAGGATCTGGCCGCGGAACGTCTTGCGGAGAAGCGCAAGCCGCTTGTCCGCTGCCAAGGCGGACGGCGCGAGCGCGGCAGCTGCGCCGAGCGCGACGAACGTGCGGCGCGAGAGCTTGCTATTCAGTCGAGTCGGTCGAGTCGCCCGAGCGGTTGCGCCAGAAGGTCAGTGCGCCGACGAGACCGGCGACCGCGAGTGCGACGGCGCTCTTGTTCGGGCGCTTCGTCTCGGGATCGACGCTCGGGACGGCGTCCTTCGCCTTCTTCTTGATGACGCGCTTGCCCACGGCCCAGGCGAGCCAGCCGACAGCGGCGTTGCGGCGGTTGAAGACACCCACGTCGCGACTCTACCCCGCCGCAGTCCGGGCGCAAACGAAAAAGAGGGGCCCCGCCTCCTGCGGCTGAGGCGGGACCCCCCGGGAGAGTGCCCGGAACCTGCGGGCGGGCAGTGTTCCGGGCGGGGACGAGGGCACGTCCACCTATACAGATGCCGCTGCCGGCGAAAACTTGCGCGACTTTCGAAATTCCTCGCAAAGCCTGTAGCCAAGCGGGAAAGCTGGGCGCCGCGAACGGCGCCCAGCCCCCGGGACCTACGCCTTTGCGGCCGCGCGCTTCTTGCTCGGAACGTGAATCGGGCGCCCGAGCGCGACGAGGCCGGCCTCCTTGATCGCCTCGCTGAGCGTCGGATGCGCCGCCATGCCGTCGGCGACGGTCTCGACCGTCGCCTCGGCGTCGATCGCGACCGTCCCGGCCTCGATCAGGTCGGTCACGTGCGGCCCGACCATGATCAGGCCGAGCAGCTCGCCGTACTTCGTCTCGTGGATCGACTTAACCCAGCCGACGGTCTCCGCCTGCATCACGGCGCGTGCGTTCGCGACCCACGGGAAGGTGCCGACCGCGACGTCGTCGCCGTACTGCTCGCGTGCCTGCGCCTCGGTGAGGCCGACGCCCGCGATCTCCGGGTCGGTGTAGATCGGACGCGGCACCGCGCGGTTGTCGACGACGGCGTCGTGACCGCACGCGTTCTCCGCGGCGACTTCGCCTTCGCGGAACGCCGTGTGCGCGAGCTGCCAGTAGCCGGCGCAGTCGCCGACCGCGTAGATGTGAGGCACGGTCGTGCGGCGGTGCTCGTCGGTCGTGATGCCCTTGCGCTTGTCGAACTCGACGCCGGCCTTCTCGAGGCCGATGCCTTCGACAAGCGGGCCGCGGCCGACGGCGACGAGCATCAGGTCGCATTCGACCGTCTCGCCGTCGCCGAACGTCACGGTGAGCGCGTTGCCCTTCTGCTCGACCTGCGTACACTGCTTGCCGACCTGCAGCACGATCCCGCGCTTCGTGAGCGCCTTGGAGAGTTCCTTCGCCGCATCCGCGTCCTCCTGCGGGATCAGCGTGTCGAGCATCTCGATGATCGTGACCTCGGAGCCGAAGCGGTTGAAGATCGACGCGAACTCGCAGCCGATGATCCCGCCGCCGAGGATGACGAGGCGCTTCGGGACTTCCGTCTGCGCGAGCAGGCCGGTCGAGTCGACGCAGAGGTCGGACTCGAGGCCCGGGATCGGCGGACGGAGCGGAAACGACCCGGTCGCGACGATCGCCGACTTGAAGGTGACGTCCTCGCCGCCTTCGATCGAGATCGTGTTCGCGTCCTTGAACGTGCCCTGGCCCTTGACCCACTCGACGCGGTTCGCCTTGAGCAGGCTCGCGACGCCCCCGGTCATCTGCTTGACGACGCCCGTCTTCCACTCGTTCGCCGCAGCGAAGTCGAGCGCGGTGTTGTCGACCTTGACGCCGAGCTTCGCGAAGTTCTCGTTCGCCTGGTGCAGGAAGTGCGCGGTCTGCACCCAGGCCTTGGTCGGGATGCAACCGACCCGGAGGCACGTGCCGCCGAGGTCGGGCTCCTTCTCGATGCAAGCGACCTTCGCGCCGAGCTGCGCCGCGCGGATCGCCGCTGTGTATCCGCCCGGGCCGCCGCCCAGGACTGCGATGTCATATTCCATGGCGGCGATGGTATCGACGCGGATTACGCGGCCGACGCCGTGATGAACCAGACCGAAGAGTCGAGGAACACGCCGTCGCCGGTGGCGTACGGCGCGAGCGCCTCACGGAGCAGCGCCTCCAGCTTCGGCCTCATCGCCTCGCCCTGGTCGCCGGCGAACCGGAGGGCCTCGGCGGCCGGCCCGATCGCCAGGTTCATCTCGATCGCCTGCTCGAGGTCGGGGCCGAGGAAGAACGGCGTGTCGAAGCGCTGGAACGCGATCTCATGGAAGCCGGCGGCGCGCAGTTGCATGCTCACCGTGTCGGCGCCCGCCATCGAGAACGGGCCGGGGCCGCAGTGCGCCTCGTCGATGTCCTCGTCCGCCTCCGGCAGGAGCGGCTTCACGACCTGCTCCGCGACGTAGAGCCATGGGTTCTCCTCTCGGCGGCGCCACACCACGATGCACATGCGGCCGTCGTCGGTCAGCGCGTTCCGCACGTTGCGCATCGCCGGCACCGGGTTGGCGAAGAACATCGTCCCGAAGCGCGCGAACGCGTAGTCGAACTGCTCGTCGAACGCCCCCGCCTGGACGTCCTTCACCTCGTAGCGAACGTTCGGCAGCACAGCCTCGGCGCGTGCAATCTGGATGAAGCGTGGAGCAATGTCGACGCCGAGCGCAGAGCCGGTCGGCCCGACGAGCTCCGCGAGCTGTGCCGTGCTGTCTCCGAAGCCGCAGCCGATGTCGAGGACCCGGTCGCCCTCGGCGGGCGGGAACCGGCGCATGGCCTCGACGCCGAATTGCGCGAGCCCGGCGACGACCTGTTCGCGGAAGTGCAGAAACCGGTCGAACAGAACGCCGTCCCACGCGCGCTGGGATTCTTCGTTCTCCGGAAGGACCGGCGTGTCGGTCGCGTCGCTCACGTGGCGAATGATACGACGATCTTCCCGAACTTTCCGGGGCCCGCAAAACGCTCGTATGCGTCGTCGACCTGGTCGAGGCCGTAAGTCGCCTCGATCGGCACCGTGAACCGCTCGAGCTCGAGGCCCGCGAGGCGCCTCACGACCTTGGCCTTCTCGTCGGCGCTGCGGGCGCGAAGGGTCGACGCCGAGATGCGGCCGCGCTTCGCCATCAGCGGCCCGAAGTCGATCTCCGCCTTGCGGCCCGCGCCCGTGCCGATGATCGCGACGCGGCCGCCGGTCGCGAGGCGCAGCAGGTTCTGCTGAAGGTTGTCGCCGCCGACGAGCTCGAGGATCACGTCGTAGTCGCCCTCCACGTCGGTGGCGGCGCCGAGCGCCCGCAGCTCGTCGTGGTGATGCCTCGCGTTCGCCGTGACCTTGGCGCCGGCGTCGATGCCCAGCTGCACAGCTGCGACGCCGACCCCGCCCGCGGCGCCGTTCACGAGCAGGCGTTCGCCTGCCTGGAGGTGGGCCTGCGTGAACAGCGCGTCGTGCGCGGTGCAGAACGCCTCCATGAAACCGCCGGCCTGAATGTCGTCGAGGCCAGCCGGGACGTCGAGCACGTGCCGAGCGTCGACGACGACCTGCTCCGCCTGGCCGCCGCCGCCGAGCAGCGCCATCACGCGCCGTCCGTCTTCGGTCACGCCGGCGCACTCGAGCCCGGGGATGTCCGGCGGCGATCCGGGTGGGGCCGGGTAGTGACCGGCGCGCTGGATCAGATCGGCGTTGTTGACGCCCGCGGCGCGCACGGCGATCAGGATCTGGCCGTCTTCCGGCGCCGGATCCGGGCGCTCCTCGACGACGAGCGTCCCTTCGCGGATTACGACGGCGCGCATTGCGTCATGCTTGCACCTGTGAAGCTCGAAGGTGTCCATCACGTCACGTGCATCACGGCGGACGCGCCTGCGAACGTCGAGTTCTACGCCGGCGTCCTCGGGCTGCGGATGGTGAAGAAGACCGTCAACCAGGACGACCCGACCGTCTACCACCTCTTCTACGCAGACGAGCGCGGCTCGTCGGGCGCCGACATCACCTTCTTCGAGTACCCGGGCTCGCCACGCGGCCGTGCCGGCGACGGGATGGTGCACACCGTGTCGTTTCGTGTCGGTTCGCAGGAGTCGCTCGACTTCTGGGCGACGCGTGTCGAAGGTGCACGCTCCGAGAACGCGCTGACGTTCGACGATCCGGAGGGGCTGACGCTCGAGCTGCTCGTCGACGACTCGAACGACGAGCCACTGACCGCAGACGCGCCCGACATCCCGGCCGAGCACCGCATCCGCGGCTTCGCCGGCGTGCGCGCGTACGCGTCGCAGCCGGAGCAGAGCGAGCGCCTGTTGCGCGCGCTGGGGTTCGCGCCGGGCTGGGAAGCACGCGGCGCGAAGCGCGGTGGCTTCTACGTCTACGACGCGCCGCCGGAGGCGCGCGGCCTGCAGGCGGCGGGCACGGTACACCACGTCGCGTGGGCGTCGCTGCCGGAGGAGCACGAGGCGTGGCGCAAGATCGTGCGGGACGCGGGCGGCCAGCCGACCCCGGTGATCGACCGCTTCTACTTCAAGTCGATCTATTTCCGCGAGCCGAGCGGCGTGCTGTTCGAGATCGCGACGATCGGTCCGGGCTTCACCGCCGACGAGCCGTTCGAGACGCTCGGCGAGAAGCTGTCGCTGCCGCCCAACTACGAGCAGTACCGCGACCAGGTCGAGAAGATCCTCGCGCCGCTGCCGAATCCCAGAAAGCAGAGGACACAGGCTGATCGTTCGTGAACGGCCGGCCAAGGGCGACGCCGCCGGCGCGCTCGTGCTGTTCCACGGGCGCGGCGCGGAGGAGAATGACCTCTTCCCGCTACTCGACGTGCTCGACCCGGAGCGGCGGCTCCACGGCTACTGCCCGCGGGGGCCTTTGTCCCTGCCGCCGGGCGGCGCGCACTGGTACGTCGTACCGCGCGTCGGCTTCCCCGACGAGGCGACATTCTGGGCGTCGTACAACGCGGTGGCGGAGTGGCTCGACGAGCTGCCGCATGAGCGCGTCGTGCTCGGCGGCTTCTCGCAGGGCTGCGTCATGTCGCTCGCGCTCGGGCTCGGCGCGGGCCGTCCGCGCCCGGCGGCGATCGCCGGCTTCTCGGGGTTCATCCCCACGGTCGAGGGCTGGACGCCCGACCTTTCTTCTCCTTTGCCGCCCGTCGCGCTCGGTCACGGCACGCACGACCCGGTGATCCCGATCGAGTTCGGCCGCGCCGCCCGCGACCAGCTCGTCGCCGCCGGCGCGCACGTGCTCTATCGCGAGTACCCGCTGCCGCACACGCTCGACCCGGCGTTCCTCGTCGCCGTGCGCGACTGGCTCCCCTCGGTCATCTAGGACACGTCCGGGGACTGTCCCCGGACAAGGCCCTCGCGGACACCGGGCTCGACCAGCAGGAGCACGAGCGCGAGCGCGGTCGAGATCGCGCCGGCCACCGGGATCGCCCGCGCACCGACGTGCTGCAGCAGGAGGCCACCGAGCAGCGCGCCGCCGCCGATCCCGACGTTGAACACGGCCGAGTTGATCGCCGACGCGACGTTGATGCTCCCGGGTGCGTGATCAAGGCAGCGCGCCTGCACCGACACCGCGACGGTGCTGAGCGAGAACCCGTACGCGCAGAGCAGGACGACGTCCAGCGTTCCG
>DASZBP010000211.1:0-5668 GCA_035943915.1 Gaiellaceae bacterium
GCGGGGATCTCTTCCGGCCGTGTCGAACCGTCCGCGTCGAGCATCACCAGAATCTCTCCGGAAGCGGCCGCGAAGCCGCAAATCAGTGCGTTGCCCTTGCCTCGTCCGTCCTGGACCACGATCTTGGCGTCCGGGCGGCAACGGCGCGTAGTTTCAACGGTGTCGTCGGAGGATCCCCCGTCGACCAACACGATCTCGTATTCCTCGCAGATTCGAGCAAGAACATGAGGCAGGTTTCTCGCCTCATTCAGCGCTGGGACGATCACGCTCACTGTTGGAATGCGGACGCCCGTGCTCTTCAAAGACTGCCGCGTGACAACCATCAACCCCTCCGCTCAGTGCGGGTTCCGCCCGAGGAACCGACCTCCCGCAGTTGGGATGAACCTGGATCGCGCAAGGTAGCGCGAATAATCAGACTTTCCGTAAACGGTCGAATTCTTTTGAACTTGTTCTTATCGTTATACGATCTCTGTACGAGTCAGGCAGATAACGTGGCTAAGTGGGGCTCTAGGCGCACCGTCGGACGGGGCCGGATGCCCCTCCTCTAACGACTAGGCAGGTGGTCGCCGCGGTGCGTGGGCTCGGAGTGTCCTGCTTACTGCGAGAGCTTCGGGCCGGTTCCCCATGCAGAATCACACTCGCGCGCCGTCACGTTCACCTGCGCGGCGACGACATGCTCGGAGCTAGGCGAGGCATCGCCATGGTCGCCGAGTACGCCCGGGCTCCTTCGGGCAGCCGCAGCCTCGCGCAGGATCATTTTGACGAGTCGAAAGAAGCGTATTGAGCCAACGATCGGCGGCTTCGACGTGGATTCCGGAGAACGCACACAAGCTTCTTCGACATATCGGCTGACCTCCTTTAACTTTCCCGGCCTTGAGGCGAAGAAGTCCAAGACACCCGCCGCCCAGCGCGTGGCAACCGCACCCGCAGTCGCGCGCTCCGAACGATGGTGGGTCGCCGCTCTAGAGGCCGCCGTGCGGCGCCGCCTGACCAACGGTGCCCTCCCTCCCGCTTCGGCTGGACGGTCCCCGGCCCGACACAGCGGCGTTTCAAGCGACGGGCTCTGTTCGTGCCGTCGACGGATGCGAGCTTTGCGTTGCTCGCAGTGGCGACAGTTGGCGTGCCCGGCTGTTCCCCCAGTTCTACGGGCTGAACGCCTTCGAGATGTTCACCCTTGCGCACGACATCCGCTATGCCAACTGCGCGGATGCGTTCATCGAGTCGGCGCGCAGTCCACCGTGGCCCCCGTCGGCATACCACTCGATGGAACCCCGAGCGGCAGCTCGCTGGAGCTGCAGTGAGGCACGCGAATCACTGTTGATCTGACGCGCCTTGGTGAATAGACGAGGGGGCCGGGGTGTCCCTCCCCAGTCCCCTCGCTGTCTGGGACGCGAGAGAGTCCTGCCGGGGCCGCGCCTGCGGTATCACGCGATCCCGGCCTAGGAAACTCTTATCCCGAGACGGTTGAACGCTAAAGACCGGATCGGTTGGCGTACGGCCCGAGTTGCCAGAAAGGAATAGAGAGGAGGTCTCTCTGGGTGACTCGCCTTACCGCAGGCAGGCGAACCACCCAGAGGACTCGGCGGGGAACCTTCTGTGGTGTCCCCGCCCGAATGTATGGACGGCCGTCTCAGTTTTGGCCCGGATCGGCCGCGTGCCCTAGCCCGCCCTTACGGGTCGCACATTAGTCCAAACGTCCCCGCGTGTCTTCACCCGGGGGAGCAATTACGTATGAGCGTCAGGACGCAGGGCGCAAGTTTTTCGCCTGTGCGGCATCCCTCATATGAGGGATGCCGCGCCCTCAAATCGAAATGTTCTCACTCAACTCCAACGCCCTCGTCGCCCAGAGCCCGTACATCGCGCGCGGCGTAGCGCGAGGAATCCGCGTCCGCCGATGATGGGTCGCCGCCCTAAAGGTCGGACGTCCCAGCCGGCTTCTTCGCTGCCCAACGACGCAGAGGCGTTGACCTTGCAAGCGACGAACGAACTTCGCGCGACCTCTGCGTGCGAACGTGCGTTAGTGGCGGTCGCGGGAGGTTGGCGCGCCCGTTTGTTCCCTGTGCTCTACGGACTCGACGACCTCGAGATGTTCACCCTCGCGCAGCACGTCAGGGACGCCAATTGCGCTGACGCCGTCATCGAGTGGTACGCCGACGGCGGTCTCGGTTACTGCCCAGCCGACTTCGTACACGTGCCGATGGACGGCGGGACCCTCACCCAGTGACATGGAGGTATGGATGACAACGTTCGGCCGGATCCGCTTGACGACTACCGTCATCGCCGCCGTGGCGCTGGTCGCGTCGCTCGCGGGCACTGCTCGCGCCGCGTCACGCTCCACGTCTGCATCGGCGAGCTTCTGCAGCGTCTCGAAGCACGTCGGCGTCGAGATCGCGGGTCTCGGCGCAAGCCTGAGGAGCGCGACAGCTTCCAGGCGCGCCACCGGCCTGAAGAAGGAGCTCACCGACATCCGGAATGCTGGCCCGTCGCTCAAGGCTCATGCGCCGCAGCGGATTAAGCCGGCAGTGAACGCAGCTCTCAACTTCGTGAACGTCGCGTACACGGCGCTGTCGGCAGTCCACTGGAACATTGTCGCGTTGCTGACGAACCCCGCGAAAGCGGTAAAGCTCGAAGCTGCCGCGCAGGGACTCGATGTCCGCATCGCGCCGCTCAAGACCTACTACGACAAGGTCTGCAAGTTCAAATAGGTCGTCCGCCGGGGGCCGGCTCAAAGCCGGCCCCCGGCGCAGAGCTCACTGCAGGTGCGCAACCACGAGTGAGCGCGTCGGCGAGACGTTGGTGATCACGAGCGTGCCGCGAGCGCTGGTGTAAGCGCCGAGGCCGCCGACGATCGCCCACCGGCTGACGGGCTTGCCGGGATCGCCGTCGCCCATTGCGACAAGCTGCCCGTTCGGCACGTGCGCCGTGAACACGCACTGAACGGCAGGCGGCGTGTTGCCTGTGACGGTGCAGACGCCTTCAGCGCGCCCGGCCCGTGCGCCGGACGGCTTGCCGAACTGAGATCCGTGGTTGTAGATCACCGACGTGAACATCATCCGGTCGCCGAGCGTCGGATCCGGTGGCGCGATGGACCTCTGCTGCACGTCCGTGAACGCAAGCGTCCGGCTTGTGGCTGGGGCGCCCGAGGCGACGCCGGCGAGGAGAACAGCCGCCAAAGCGGCGGCACCGAGGACGAGCTTCTTCATTGTGTTGCTCCTTTCGGACTGATCGCGAGCACGAGGAACGCGAGCGCAGCGACAATCCCCGCGGAGCCGAGGAACATTGCGGCGTCCTTTGCGAACGTGCTTGCGTCCTTCCATGTGTGTGCCTGAGATGCCTCGACGGTGCAGAGCAGCCCGATCAGCACCGCTGACCACCGGCTGGAGCGCCGGTACAAGCACAGAGCCGAGACGAGGAACAGGACGCTGAAGACGCCGGCAACGACACCGGTGTCGAGGATGTCGGTGGCTTCCCAGACTCCAAACGCCAGGGAGATTGCGACCGTTGCGAGACGTGCGTTCATCGAGCCTCCGATCGATTTGCTGACCTCGTCGACGCTAGGGCGGCGCGCCCGCTGCGTCGTCGGCGGGGCGGGCGATCTTGCCGTCGGCCGGCCGGCGGATCTTTCAATCAGCCGACCGGCCGATGACAAGCAAGGCCGCGGCGATTAGCGTCGAGTCATGCGTCACATCCACACGACGAAACTCGATGCCCTGCTCGCGGTCGCGCTGACGGCGGCGCTCGAGATCGAGCTGTGGCTCAGCTCGAACCAACCGCATCACAAGCTTGGATTCGCGATCCTCGGGCCGTTGATGACCGGCGCGATCGCGCTCCGACGGCGCTTCCCACTCGGTGTACCGACGGCCGCCATGCTGTTGGTGCTACCGCTGCCGTCCTCAAGCCTGGCGACCTGGGGCGCCGCCTGGATGATCGACATGTACGCGCTGCCCGCATGGACGCGCGGCCGTCGATTTTGGGTCGGCTTCTGCGTCTTCCAGACCACCGGCTGGGCGTCGCTCCTGTGGGCGAACAGCGTCCGTGGCGCCGCGCTCTTCATGATCGTCGCAACGATCGTCGTCGTGCTCATCCGGTTCGTCGTCGGCGACCGCGATCGCCGCCTGTGGATCGCGGAGCGCGAGCGCGACGTCGCCGCTCGCGAAGCGGTGGTCGAAGAGCGCGCCCGAATCGCGCGGGAGCTCCACGACGCGATCGCGCACAGCGTCTCGATGATGGTCATCCAGGCGGGCGCGGAGCGGCGAGTGGTCGAGCCGGGATCCACGCGCGAAGTGCTCATGACGATCGAGCGAATCGGCCGCGACGCGCTGACCGAGATGCGGCGTCTCGTTGGCATGCTGCGCAGCGACGCGGCCGGGCCGCTTGCGCCGCAGCCCGGGCTCGGCGATTTGTCGACGCTCGTGTCCCAGGTGCGCGAGGCGGGGCTGCCGGTCACGCTGCACGTCGAGGGCGAGCAACGCGAACTGCCCGTAGGTATCGAGCTTTCCGCGTACCGCATCGTTCAAGAAGCGCTGACCAACGCCCTGAAGCACGCGGGCGACGCGCGCGCGGACGTGCGCGTGCGCTACGGCGCCGACCTGCTGGAGCTGGAGATCGTCGACGACGGCGCTGGTTTCGAGTCGCGTGCCCCTGGCGGCCATGGGCTCGTGGGGATGCGCGAGCGTGTCGCACTCTACGGCGGGCGGCTGGACACCGGCCGCGCCGTGGACGGCGGGTTCACCGTGCGAGCGCTTCTCCCGATCCGATGACCAGCGTCCTCATCGCAGACGACCAGGCTCTGGTGCGCGTCGGGCTGCGCAAGATATTCGAGACGGAACTTGAGACGACCGTGGCGGGGGAGGCGGCCGACGGCGAGGCTGCCGTCACCGAAGCGCAGCGACTGCGGCCGGACGTCGTACTGATGGACATCCGCATGCCGGTGCTGGACGGCATCGAGGCGACGCGGCGGATCGTGAGCGCGCAGCCGGCAACGCGCGTGCTGATCTTGACGACGTTCGGGCTCGATGGATACGTGTTCGACGCCCTCCGTGCCGGGGCCAGCGGCTTCATGCTCAAGGACGCCCCTCCGGAAGAGATCGCCGCCGCCGTGCGGATCGTTGCGAGCGGCGACGCGCTGCTCGCGCCGGCGGTCACGCGTGCCGTGGTCGAGGAGTTCGCGCGGCGGCCCGCTGCGAAGACGCCGCCTGTGTTGGCCGCGGACCTGACGCCGCGCGAGCAGGAGGTGCTGGGTCTGCTCGTCCGCGGGCTGTCGAACCCTGAGATCTGCCATGAACTGGTGATCAGCGAAGCGACGACGAAGACCCACGTCGCGCGGATCCTGCAGAAGCTCGGCGTGCGAGACCGGGTGCAGGCTGTGATCTACGCCTACGAGACCGGCCTGGTGAGGTGTCTTCTCAACTCCGACTTCGGCGACTCCACGGGGCATCCGGGTTAGAGCAGCCTCGCATTTGTGATAATTCGCGCGCGGCCCGGGGTTCGGTGCTCGTCTGCGGCGCGTAAGCGCTCCTTGGGCGCGACGCCAGATCCCGGGCCGCATCAATTGATTGTCGCCGGGCCATGCCGCTTCAGGCTTCGTCCCGCTGTATTGGGGGCGGCCGGAGCAGGCCCTCCGACCACCACCCATACCCGGGAAAGTAGGCCGCGTAGGCGCATCTGA
>DASZBP010000212.1:0-2539 GCA_035943915.1 Gaiellaceae bacterium
CGGGAGACGGACATGCGGATGCTCAAGGAAGACCTCGAGCAGGGCGTCCGCCTCGCCAAGTCGCTCGGCATCGACGTCAGCGACATCGAGATCCCGTACTGAGCCGAACTGGGGGTTGCGCCATGTGCTTCGACCTCGATAGCGGCCCGCCGATCTCGGTCATCTCCGGCGCGGCGATCTCGCACGAGGATCTCGTGCTCGAGGCATCCGACGGGAACAAGCTCGCCGCATTCCTTGCGACCCCCGACGAGGCGGCCAAAGCCGGCGTCGTGATCCTGCCGGACGTGCGCGGGCTCTACCGCTTCTATGAGGAGCTCGCGCTGCGCTTCGCCGAGCGAGGGTACGCCGCACTCGCGATCGACTACTTCGGGCGCACCGCAGGCGTGGCGAAGCGCGAGGACGACTGGGACTACATGGCCGAGGTCGAGAAGACGCGGCAGGCGACGGTCGCGGCGGACACGCGAGCCGCGGTGGAGCGGCTCCGCGCCGAAGGGTGCACTTCGATCTTCACGGTCGGCTTCTGTTTCGGCGGCAGCAGCTCGTGGCTCGCCGGCGCCGACGGCCACGGTCTCGCCGGCGCCGTCGGCTTCTACGGCAACCCGACACGCGAGCGCTTCGGCGAGCCGAGTGTCGTCGCGCGCGTCGGCGAGATCACCGTGCCGATCCTCGCGCTGCAAGGCGGAGACGACGCCGGCATCACGCACGAGGACAACGAGGCATTCGAGCGTGCACTGACCGAAGCTGGTGTGCAGCACGAGATCGTCGAGTTCGAGGGCGCGCCGCACAGCTTCTTCGACCGCAAGCAGGCGGAGTTCTAGGATGCCTCCGACGCTGCCTGGGCGAAGACGCTCGCGTTCATCGACGCTCACGTTTAGTGCGCCACTCTTGATCCTCGCGATCGACCAGGGCACGACGGGCACGCTCTGCCTGCTCGTCGACGACGAGCTGCGCGTGCACGCGCGCGGGTACGCAGACCTGCCACAGCATTTTCCGCGCGCAGGCTGGGTCGAGCACGACCCGGAGGAGATCTGGGCGTCGGTGCTGGCAGCCGCGGAAGGCATGACATTCGACACGGTCGCGATCACGAATCAGCGCGAGACGACGATCGTGTGGGACCGGCGCACCGGAGAGGCGGTCGCGCCGGCGATCGTGTGGCAGGACCGGCGCACGGCCGAGCGCTGCCGCCAGCTCGACGCGGAGCTGATCCGTGTGAAGACGGGGCTCGTCCCCGATCCGTACTTCTCTGCGACGAAGCTCGAATGGCTGTTGCGCGAGCACAGCGGCGACCTCGCGTTCGGCACCGTCGACAGCTGGTTGATCTGGAAGCTCACGGGCGGTCAGCTGCATGTCACGGACACGACGAATGCGTCGCGCACGATGCTGGTGGATCTCAAGACGCTCGACTGGGACGACGAGCTGCTCGCGCTATTCGGTGTCGACCGTTCGGTGCTGCCGCGGATCGTGCGCTCGTCCGACGAGATCGGCGAAGGTGAGCTGCTCGGCCGCACGGTGCGCATCCGTGGAGTTGCAGGCGACCAGCAGGCGGCGCTCTTCGGCCAGGGCTGTCACGCGCCCGGCGAAGGCAAGGCGACGTACGGCACCGGCAGCTTCGTGCTCGTCCACACCGGCGACGACGCCGGCGCGCCGCCGCACGGCCTGCTGAGGACGGCGGCCGCGGACGGCTACGCGCTCGAGGGCGCGGTGCTCGTCTCCGGCGCCGCCGTGCAGTGGCTGCGCGACGGGCTCGGCGTGATCGCCGAAGCCGCCGACACGGAGCAGCTCGCTGCGGGCGTCGCGTCGACCGAGGGCGTGCACTTCGTGCCCGCGCTGTCCGGCCTGGGCTCGCCGTGGTGGGATGCCGGAGCGCGCGGAATGATCACCGGCCTGTCGCTGCGAACGACGAGGGCGCACCTCGTCCGTGCGGCGCTCGAGGCGATCGCGCATCAGGTCGCGGACGTAGTCGACGCATTGCCGCAGCGCCCGGCGGCGATCCGGGCGGACGGCGGCGCGACCGCCAACGCGTTCCTGATGCAGGCTCAGGCCGATTTCCTGCAGCTGCCGGTCGAGGTCGCAGCCGAGCGGGAGACGACCGCTCTCGGCGCGGCGGCACTCGCGGCCGGGCGGGGCGCCAGCGTCCCGGTCGGGCGCGTCTACGAGCCGGCGCTGTCGGCCGACCAGGCGGCCGCGGAGCGCGCAGCGTGGGCGGCCGCGATCGCGCGGGCCAGAACCGATCCGGACCTTTGATCAGAAGTTCTCAGCGGACGCACAGGTCGCGGCGTCATGCTGAGGGACATCGAGACGGGAGGACGGGTTGGAAAGCCAGGCAACCAAGCTCGAACAGGCGCTGTACGAGATCCGCCGCGTCATCGCGGGCCAGGAGCAGATGCTCGAGCGGGTGCTCGTGTGCCTCCTCGCCGGTGGTCACCTGCTGATCGAGGGCGTACCGGGGCTCGCGAAGACGCTCACGATCAAGACGACGGCGCAGGTGCTCGGTGGCACCTTCCACCGCGTCCAGTTCACGCCGGACCTCGTTCCGTCC
>DASZBP010000213.1:0-4874 GCA_035943915.1 Gaiellaceae bacterium
GATCCCGGTGATCAAGGTGCTGCGTGAGTCGCTCGTCGTGACGAACGTGCACCGCGTGCTTGGCATCGTCAACGGCACGACGAACTTCTTGCTGACTGAGATGGAGAATGGCGCGACGTACGCCGCGGCGCTTGCCGACGCGCAGGCGCGCGGCTACGCGGAAGCCGACCCGGCGGACGACGTCTCCGGCGCGGATGCAGCGGCAAAGATGGCGATCCTCGCCGCCGTTGCGTTCAAGTCGCGCGTGAGCCTCGACGACGTCGAGTACCGCGGGATCGAGGACGTCGACCCGCTCGACGTCGCCGCCGCGCGCGAGCTCGACATGGTCATCCGCCTGGTCGGCGTGGCGCGGCTGACCGACGGTCACGTCGATGTGCGGGTCGAGCCTGCGTTCGTCGACCGCCGCCATCCGCTCGCGAAGATCGACGGCGCGTTCAACGCGGTGATGCTGCAGGGCGACGCGATCCGCGAGATCACGCTCGAGGGTCCCGGGGCGGGCGGCATCGAGACGGCGTCGGCGGTGATCGCCGACATGGTCAGCGTCATCGGGACGATGGGCACCGGCTTTCTGCAGAACGACGCGGCGTGGCGCGAGCTGCCGCTGCTGCCGGCGGGCGAGAGCCGCTCGCCGTTCTACTTCCGCCTGTCGATCGAGGACCGGCCCGGCGCGCTGGCGCGCGTGGCCGAGGAGCTCGCCGAGCACGACATCTCCGTCGCACGGCTGCTCCAGCACGCGAACGGCAACGGCGCCGCCCTGCACGTGATCACGCACGAGGCGCGCAGCGGCGCACTCGCCGACGCGCTGGACGCGGTCGCCGATCTGCACGAGGTGCACGGCCGGCCACGGTCGCTGCCGGTGATCTCCCAGCGCGGCGTCGTCGAGCTGGCGCACGTCCCTTCCGAGCAGACAGGAGCTCTCGTCGCATGAGCGTCTACGGCCCGAGCAGTCCCGCCAAGCGGCGCAGCGCCGCGCTCACCGACGGCGTCGACCGCGCGCCCGCGCGCGCGATGCTCAAAGCCGTCGGCTTCACCGACGCCGACCTCGCGAAGCCGCTCGTCGGTGTCGCGACGACGTGGATCGAGACGATGCCGTGCAACCTCAACCAGCGCGTGCTCGCCAACTACGTGAAGCAGGGCATCCGCGCCGCGGGCGGCACGCCGATCGAGTTCAACACGATCTCGGTCTCCGACGGCGTGTCGATGGGGACGACCGGCATGCGCGCGTCGCTCGTCTCGCGCGAGGTCATCGCCGATTCGATCGAGCTGGTCGCGCGCGGCCACCTCATCGACGGGCTCGTCTGCCTCGTCGGCTGCGACAAGACGATCCCTGCCGCGGTGATGGCGCTCGCGCGCCTCGACCTTCCGGGCGTCGTGCTCTACGGCGGGTCGATCGCGCCCGGCCGTTATCGCGGCCGCGACGTGACGGTGCAGGACGTCTTCGAGGCGGTCGGCGCACATGCGGCCGGGATGATGAGCGAAGGCGAGGTGCACGCGCTCGAGAGCGCTGCCTGCCCCGGCGCGGGCGCATGCGGCGGCCAGTTCACGGCCAACACGATGGCGATGGCGCTCGACTTCCTCGGGCTGAGCGTGCGCGGCTTGAACGAGGTCCCGGCGACGCATCCCGGGAAGGCGCAGGCCGCGCTGAAGGTCGGGCAGCAGGTCATGACGCTCGTGGAGGAGGACATTCGCCCATCGCACGTGCTGACGCGCGAGTCCATCGAGAACGCGATCGCAGCGGTCGCGGGAAGCGGCGGCTCGACGAACGCCGTCCTCCACCTCCTTGCGATCGCGCACGAAGCGGGTGTCGAGCTGTCGATCGACGACTTCGACGAGATCGCCGCGCGCACGCCGATCGTCGCCGACATCGTTCCGGGCGGACGCTTCGTCGCCACCGACCTCTTCCGCGCGGGCGGCACGTCGCTCGTCGCGCGTGAGCTCGTGCACGCCGGGTTGATGCACGAGGACGTGCGCGGCGTCGACGGCCGCTCGCTCCGAGAGGTGGCCGACGGCGCGTACGAGCGGCCGGGGCAGGAGGTCGTCGTCCCGTGGGACCGTCCGCTGAAGCCGACCGGCGGCCTCGCGATCCTGCGCGGCAACCTCTCTCCCGACGGCTGCGTCGTGAAGCTCGCCGGCCACGAGCGCCTGCTCCACCGCGGGCCGGCGCGCGTGTTCGACTCGGAAGAGGAGTGCTTCGCCGCGGTCAAGGCGCGCGCGATCCAGCCGGGCGACGTCGTCGTCATCCGCTACGAAGGGCCTGCCGGCGGGCCCGGGATGCGCGAGATGCTGCACGTCACCGCGTCGCTCGTCGGTGCCGGCCTCGGCGACCAGGTCGCGCTCGTCACGGACGGGCGCTTCTCGGGTGCGACGCATGGTTTGATGGTCGGGCACGTCGCGCCGGAGGCAGCGCACGGCGGCCCGATCGCGCTGATCCGCGACGGCGACGTCGTGACCGTCGACGTCGACACGCGGCGGCTCGACGTCGAGCTCGGCGAGGACGAGCTCGCGCGGCGCCACGCCGAGTGGGTCGCACCGGAGCCGCGCTACGCCACCGGCGTCTTCGCCAAGTACGCGGCGACCGTCGGCTCTGCCGCTCAGGGAGCGGTGACGTCGTGATCGTGCAAGAGCTTTCTGATCGCGCGGGTCGCCTGCCCGATGCGCTGCTCGTTCTCGACGAGCGCGAAGCGCACGTGGCCGTCGCCGCCCGCCCCGAACCCGATCCCCGGGCTGACCGCGACGCCGGCGGAGCGTGCCAGCCGCAGGGCGCACTCCAGGGAGCCGAGCGCGCGCAGCGGCTCGGGGATCGGCGCCCAGACGAACATCGTCCCGCGCGGTGGCTCGACGTCCCAGCCGGCGCGCGCGAGACCTGCGATCAGCGCGTCGCGGCGCAGCCGGTAGATCTCGCAGATCTCCTGCGGATAGTCGGCCGCCTCGCGCAGCGCCACGATCGACGCGATCTGGATCGGCTGGAACGTGCCGTAGTCGAGATACGACTTCAGCTTCGCCAGCGCCTGCACGACGTCCGCCCGGCCGAGCACGAAGCCGACGCGCCAGCCGGCCATCGAGAACGACTTCGTGAGGCTGTACAGCTCGACCGCGCACTCGTGCGCGCCTTCGGCCTGGAGGATCGACGGCGGCCGGTGGCCGTCGAACGCGACGTCCGCGTACGCGAAGTCGTGGACGACGACGAAGCCGTGCTCGCGCGCGGCATCGACGAGCCGCTGCAGGTCGTCGAGCTCGACGACCGCCGTCGTCGGGTTATGCGGATAGGAGACAACGACGACACGCGCGCCCCTCGCGACCGCCGCCTCGGCGATCGCGTCGACACCGCCCTCGGCAGGAGCGGTCACGACCGTGGCACCGGCGAGGCGCGGCGCGACGAGGTGGATCGGGTAGCTCGGGGTCGGCACGACGACGGTGTCACCGGGCTCGGCGAGGACCCACATCAGGTGGGCGAGGCCTTCCTTCGCGCCGATCGTGCTGACGGCCTGTGTGGCGGGGTCGAGCTCGACGCCGAAGCGCCGTGCATAGAGCTCGCAGATGGCCGCGCGCAGTTGGGGGATCCCGCGGCTCGCGGAGTAGCGGTGGTTCGCCTCCTTGGCCGCGGCGGCACGGAGCTTGTCGACGGCGACGGCCGGCGACGGGATGTCCGGGTTGCCGAAGCCGAGGTCGACTACGTCGATGCCGTCGTGCCTGAGCTCGCGCTTCAACTCATCGACGGCGGCGAAGACGTAGAGGGGGAGCTCGTCGATCCGCCGAAACTTCATTTCGGAAAGTATTGTAGAACGCGATGAGCGTCGACGCCCTCCGCTGCAGGGTCTGCGAGAGCGAGTATCCCGCCGTCGCGAGCGGGATCTGCGTCCGGTGCTTCGGCCCGCTCGAGCCCGTGTACGACTGGGACGCCCTCGCACGCGTCGTCAGCCGTGAGCGCATCGCCGCCGGCCCGCTCTCCCTTTGGCGCTACGCCGACCTGCTGCCGGTCGACGCGCCGCCCGACGCCGCCGCCGGCCCCGGCTGGACGCCGCTCGTGTCCGCGCCTCGGCTCGCGCGCGAGATCGGCGTCGGCGAGGTGCTGCTGAAGCTCGACCACGCAAACCCCACGCACTCCTTCAAGGATCGCGTCGTCGCGGTCGCCGCGGCCAAGGCGTTGGAGCTCGGCTCCGACACGCTCGCGTGCGCGTCGACCGGCAACCTCGGCAACGCCGTCGCCGCGCGCGCCGCGGCGCTGGGGCTGCGCGCCGTCGTCCTCTACCCGCGCACGGTCGAGCGCGAGAAGCTGCTGACGACAGCGGTGTTCGGCGCCGACATGTACGCGGTGCGCGGCAGTTACGACGACTGCTCGCGCATGGTCGTCGAGCTCGCAGGCGAGGTCGACTGGGCGTTCGTGAACGTGAACCTCCGCGCGTACTACGCCGAGGGCTCGAAGACGCTCGCGTACGAGATCGCCGAGCAGCTCGGCTGGGAGCTGCCGACCGCGGTCGTCGGGCCCGTCGCGTCGGGATCGATGTTCACGAAGCTCTGGCAGGGCTTCGAGCAGCTACGGCAGCTCGCGCTCGTGGACGGCGAGAGCCCACGGCTCTACGGCGGCCAGGCGGCGGGCTGCTCGCCGGTCGCAGCGGCGTTCGACGGCCACCGGGCCGTGTCGCCGATCCGCCCGCAGACGGTCGCGCACTCGCTCGCGATCGGCGCGCCGGCCGACGGCGATCTTGCGGTCGCGACGGCGCGTGCCTCGCAGGGCGCGATCTACGCGGTCCCGGAGGACGACGTCGGCGCGAACATGGCGCTGCTCGCGCGGCTCACCGGCGTGTTCGGCGAGTCGGCGGCGGGCGTCACGATCGGCGCGCTTCGTGCCGCCGCGCAGTCCGGGCGCATTGGCG
>DASZBP010000214.1:0-4697 GCA_035943915.1 Gaiellaceae bacterium
GGCGGATGCGTTCGATCTCGATCAGGTCGACGCCGACCTTCACGCGTTGTTCTCGAGCCATTCGGGAAGCTGCGAGATCGACGAGACGATCCCGTCGGGCTGCAGGCGCGAGCGCTCGACCTCGTCAGGCCGGAACTTGCCGGTGCGGACGAGGATTGTCCGCATGCCGTGGTTGTGCGCGCCGGCGATGTCGACCTCCAGGTCGTCGCCGACCATCCAGGTCAGCTCGGGCTCCGCGTCGAGCGCGGAGAGGGCGGCCTTGAAGTACGCAGGGCTCGGCTTGCCGAGCACGGTCGCGTCGGTCTCCGCGGCGTACTCGAGCCCGGCGACGAACGCGCCCCCGTCGAGTCGCGGCCCCTCCCCCGTCTGCCACCACCTGTTCTTGTGCAGGCAGTAAAGGTCGGCACCGGCCTGGAGCTCGTGGAACGCGCGATTGAGGTTCAGGTACGAGAAGACGCGGCCCGTCTCCTCGCCCTCGTCGGCGCCGCCCACGAGCACGGCGTCGACGTTCATCCCGACGAGCTCGAGCCCTTCGAGGTCGTCGAGGATCCCGGGCATCGTCAAGGCGAGCACGCGCTTGCCTTTCAGCTGCTGCGCGGCGACGTCGCCGGTGGTCTGCAGCTCGGTGTCCTCGAGGTCGATTCCCATCTCGCGAAGGTGCTCTGCGAGCTGCTTTCGGGACTTCGTGGTCGAGTTGGTGACGAAGCGGAGACGGTGCCCGTCCGCCCGCAGACGACCGACTGCGCTTGCCGCGCCTGCGATCGCCTCGCCGGAGACGTGCAGGACGCCGTCGACGTCGAGCAGAATCGCAGCCATGGACACCGAGTCTATTCGGTCGGAGATCGCCTTCCGCTTCTCGCGGTCGAGCGGCCCCGGCGGGCAGCATGCCCAGAAGAGCTCGACGCGCGCCGAGGCGCTCTTCGACGTCGAGGGCTCGGCGGCGCTCTCGGACGCCGAGCGGCGGCGCGTGCTCGCGAAGCTCGGCCCAGTCGTCCGTGCGATCGCGCAGGACGAGCGGTCACAGCTGCGCAACCGCGAGCTGGCGACGGAGCGAATCCTCGAGCAGCTGCGCGAGGCGACGAAGGTGCGGCGCAAGCGCAGGCCGACGAAGCCGACGAAAGCCTCGCAGGAGCGCCGGATCGACGAGAAGAAGCGGCGTGGCGCGACGAAGCGCCTACGCCGCGACGTCGACGACTAGTGAGCGAGTGCCGCGGCCGGCATGACCGCGAGCACCATCACGAACAGGAACGTGAGCTTGAGGGTGATGTGCATGCCACGTTTCTACCCGGCGTGCTCGGCGTCGAACCGCGACTTGCACCCGGGGCCGCAGAAGTACACGACGCGGTGCCCCACACGGCTCGTCGGGCCGCCGGCGCGGCGATCGACGGTCATGCCGCACATCGGGTCCTTGGCGCCGTGACGCAGCGTCAGCGCGAACAGCACTGCGAACACGACAGCGAACGCGATATCGAGCACCGAGGTGTAGTTCCACGTGACCGGGCGCTCGGCAACCGAGGCAATCGAAGGACGGCGCGCGGGCACGAGCCCGAACAGCGAGAACACGCCGTCGACGACGAGCGCGGCGATCGTGGTCGCGGCGAACATGATCCCGGCGAGGATCGCTGCCACGCGCGCGCCGTAGTACTTCCGGTACGCGCTGAGTATCGGGACGATCAGCAGGTCGGCGAAGAGGAACGCGATCACGCCGGCGAATGTGCTCCCGCCTGCCCACAACACGGCGGCGAGCGGCACGTTGCCGATCGAGCACACGAATGCGAGCGCAGCGACAACGGGCCCTACGACCACGTTCTCCACGACGCGCAGCGGCCCCCACGCGTGCGAGATGAACAGCCCGTTGAAGAAGCCCTGCGGGAGCACCGAGACGTAGCCGGCGATCACGAAGCCGACAACGATCTCCTTCCAGAGCATCTCGATGTCGGCGCGGAAGTTGAGCGCCGCGTCGGTCGCCGTCGGATGCACGTGCCCGGCCGACGCGGCAGCGGCGTGCGTGCGCGCCTCTTCCTCGAGCCGGCGCGGGACGAACAGGCGCAGCCCCAGCCACAGCAGTGCGATCAGCAGCAGCCCGCCGACGAACTCCGCCAGCGTGAACCGCCAGCCGACGAGCAGCCACAGCACGAGGCCGAGCTCGAAGACGAGGTTCGTCGACGCGAACTGGAACGCCATCGCCGACGCGAGGCTCGCGCCCTTCTCGAACAGCGACTTCGCGATCGCGATCGCCGCGTAGGAGCACGACGACGAGGCCGCGCCGAGCGCGGTCGCGAGCGAGATCTCACGTAGGCCGCGCCCGCCGAGCGCCGACTGGAGCCGGCTGCGCGGGACCCACGCCTGGACCGCCCCGGAGAGCGCGAAGCCGAGGACGAGGGCCCACCAGACCTCCCAGGCCATACGACCGGCGTTCTCCAGGCCGTGCCAGATCCACATACCCCAGGAGGGTATCGGGTCAGTCGTTGAGGCTCAAGGTCGGCACCGGCGCCGGGAGCTCGTGGCCGCCTTCGCTCGGGACGATCGCCGTGCCGACGGCAAAGAACTCGATGACGTGCGAGCCCCAACCGTGCGACCGCTCCTGCAGCTGCACGCCGACGATGCCCTCCGCCTGCAGCTCCTCGGCCTCGCGCTGCATCCGCTCCATCGCGAGCTCGCGGGCGTCGTAGAGCGCCTGCGTGAAGTTCGGCATCTCGACGTTCTGGCCGACCTGGCGCATCGACGCGAACATCCCCTGGTGCGCGACGTGGTAGACGCACGAGCCCATGACCATGCCGACCGGGCGATGGCCGGACTGCAGCAGCGTCCAGAAGTCCTGGCCCGAGAGATCGCTCGTGAACGGCCGGCCGTTCGGCGCGCGATGCAGCACCCCTTCGTGGTGGCGCACGGCGGTCCCGATCGCGATGAACTCGGCGAGATGCTCGCCCCATTCGTAACGGCCGATGTCCAGCCGCACGCCGACGACGCCGTCCGCACCCAGCTGGTCCGCTTCCTCTTCCATGCGCGTCATCGCCAGCTCGCGCGCCTGGTACATCGCCTGCGAGAGGACGTCCATCTCCATCGACTGCTTCCAGCTCGATTGCTGATAGCCGATGTGGTAGATCGAGCTGCCGATCACGAGCCCGAGCGGATCGAAGCCGGCCTGCTTGACGAGCAGAAACTCGTTCACGGAGAGGTCGGAGGTGAAGAACCCCGCGCCCTTCATCTCCGCGAGCCGCTCCTTGCCGTGCTGCGTGAGTCCTTCGGTCGACTTCGGGTCGTAGCTCATTCCGCTCCTCCCAGGATGTGATCTCGATCACGGCCGGCCGAGAGGTCGACCGCGAGCCGCGGCGCCGGCGGCGTCGCGTCGCTGTCCTTGACGATCGCCGTTCCGAGCGCGTGCATGGTGACGATCAAATCGATGCGGCTCATGCCGCGCTGCTCCACCTCGCGTTCCTCGATTCCATACGAGAGCCACATGCCGACCAGGCCGTCCGCGCCGACCTTCTGCGCCTGCGTCGTGACGCGGCGGAGGACGAGCTCGCGCGCGTCGTAGATGCCGCGCGTGAAGTCCTTGAGCTCCTGGTTCGCCCAGCTGCCCCAGCCCATCTGCGCGCGCTGCTGCCCCCAGCCGGAGACGATGTAGAAGATGCCCGACGAGCCGAACAGCCCGACGGGGCGGTACCCGGCCGAGCGCAACTGCGTGTAGTCCTGCATCGAGAGGTTCGTCAGCACCGTGCCGGTCGCGTCGCCGTCCTCGCGCACGGCCGTGCCGAACGTCATGTACTCGATCGACCCCGACATCCAGTCGTGCGCGCCGACGGTCTGGTCGAGGCCGACGACCGCGTGTGCGCCTGCGAGCTCGGCCTCCTGCTGGAGGCGCGAGAACGCGAGCCGGCGCGCCTCGTTCCAGGCGTGCGAAAGCACGTCGAGCTCCTGCGACACGGCCTGCGCGAGCCACGATCCCGGCATCGACTGCCAGCCCACGTGGTAGACGGAGCTGCCCGTGACGAGCGCGACCGGCCGCACGCCGGCACGGGCGGTGAGTGCGAACTCGGCGACGGAGAGATCCGAGGTGAAGCACGTGCCCGGCTGCGAGAGACGCTCGGTCGCGCGCGACGGCAACCCGCCCGCGACGAGCGCGTCGACGGAGGCGGCCTGCTGGGCCTGCGCCTCGCGAACATCGTCGCCGCTCCCCCCGCCGCGCCGGAATAACGGCATCAGCGGCTACCCGGCAAGCAGGCGCCCAAGCGCGCGGCTCGACTCTTCGCTCGACTGCGCTTCGACACGGAGGTCCGCGAGGAGCGCATCGAGCCACTGCTCGACCGGCAGCGTCTCGGACTTCAGCGCGACGCCGCGGACGACGGTCGACTTGCTCGCGTGCCAGGAGCCGCCCGACTGCTCGAGCCGGTACTGACGGTCGCCGAGACCGCACTCGACGCGCGAGACGACCTTCGCACCGGACAGGAAGCCGGCCCGACGGCGCTCGACGCGCACGCGTCCCGGGAGCGCAGACTCGAGCTTGTCGGCAAGCACCGGCACGAACGACTTGAGGTCGCCGGCAGCGGCGCGTAGCGACGCCGCCGAGAGGTCGAACCCGTCCGCTTCCCCCACCCGGCGAACCCTACAAGGGGTCGCGAGCGGTCTAGAGGTTGCGGCTGTCGACGCGCGAGTCGGTGCCGAACACGGCGCCGAGGACGCAGAGCCCGACGATC
>DASZBP010000215.1:0-3925 GCA_035943915.1 Gaiellaceae bacterium
GTCGGCAGGCCGATGACGATGCCGGACAGCGCGGTGATGCAGCCGGCGACGATCAGGACGAGCCACATCGTGACGTGCACACCCGTCCAGCCCGGGAACAGGCCGATCGCGCCGAGGCTGAAGTGCGCGTGCGGGAACTGCAGCGACATGAGCCACGCAGCGGTGTACGCGCCGAACGCGTAAAAAGCGACGTAGCCGAGGTCGAGCAAGCCCGCGTAGCCGACCACGATGTTCAGGCCCACGGCCATCATCACGAACACGAGCATGTAGACACCCGTTCCGACGTCAGGCCAGACACCGAAGACCGGCATCGTGAACATCTGATCGGAGTAGAACGGATAGAGGATCGCGAGCACAAGGAACGCGACCGGCACTGCCCACGCCTTGCGGCTCTCGGGGATCCACGTGATCGCCGCGAACACCGCCATCAGCAGCACCAGTGACCACGGCGTCGTCCAGGTGATCGCAAGGATCGCGAGCAGCACGATGAACGCGACCTCGCCCGGCAGCTTGTACCGGGCCGGCGCGCGGCGCAGCCAGTAGATCGTCGTGATGATCAGCGCCGCGTAGCCGAGCGCGTGATCGACCAGCCACAGCAGGATCGCCACGACGAGGGCCGCGCCCAGCGAGATCACGAGCCGCTGCTCGAACGTCAGCGCGCGCCACGCTGCGCGCAGCTTGTTGCGGTAGCCGATCTGCTCGCTGCCCGGCGACTCCCCTTGCGTCCCGCCCGCATGCGAGGTCAGCTGCTCGGTCATCCGCCCTCCGGTGTCTGCTCGCCGAGCAGGCCCTCGGGGCGGAACACGAGGATCAGGATCAGGATCGAGAAGACGATCGCCTCGGTCCAGTCGGAGCCCGGCGAGTGCCACAGCGGGCCTTCGTTGAACGCCTGGATGAGGCCGATCAGGATCGCGCCGAGGACGGCGCCCGGCAGGTTGCCGATGCCGCCGAGCACGGCCGCGGTGAACGCGATCAGCCCTAGCTGGAAGCCCTGGTCGAAACGCACCGTCGTGACGTAGAGCGCGTAGAGCAGGCCCGCCGCGCCCGCGAGGCAGCCGGCGATCATGAACGTGAACGAGATCGTCCGGTTCACGTTGATGCCCATCATCGCGCTCGCGTCCTTATCTTGAGCGGTCGCGCGCATCGCCTTGCCCTGGCGCGTCTGCTGCACGAGGTAGCTCAGCACCAGCAGCACCGGCACCGTGATCAGCACGACGAGGAGCTTGTTCCACCCGTACGAGACGCCGCCGATCGTGAACACGTTCGAGTGCGGGAAGATGTCGGGCGCCGAGATGTAGTTCGGGCCTTTCCACGCCAGGCCGACGTCCTGGATGATGAAGCTGGCGCCGATCGCCGTGATCAGCGGCGCAAGGCGTGGCGCATTGCGCAGCGGCCGGTAGGCGATGAACTCGATCGTGGCGTTGATCGCTCCGCACGTGAGCATCGAGAGCAGCAGCGTCGCGAAGACGATCGGGACGATCACGATGCCCTGGCCGTGGTGCAGGTTGAAGAAGTGCGTCGCGTACGTGATCGTGAACATGCCGCCGAGCATGAACACGTCGCCGTGGGCGAAGTTGATCAGCTCGAGGATGCCGTAGACCAGCGTGTAGCCCAGCGCGACGAGCGCGTAGACGCAGCCCGTCGTTATGCCGATCAGGAAGACCTGGAAGAAGTTACTGGGCCGGGTTGCGACGTTGTAGAGGCACCACAGAACGAACCCGAGCGCGAACATCAGGCCGATCGTCGTGATGACGCTCAGCTTGGGCAGGCGGTTCGCGAGAGCGGGAGCGGACGCGTCGGCAGCCACAGGTTGCGCGACTCTACCTCGTTCGCCGGAGGGCTACCAGCGAAAACCTCAGCGCTTAGGCCCCACAAACTCGTCGAGGAGCGCCACGCTCGCACGCTTCGCGACCGAGACCGTGTTCCGTTTCGTAAAGGCCCATTCGATTCCGAGGCGGTCGCAGGCGTCGGTGAAGAGATCCATGATGTCCACCGACTCCTGGGTGAAGAAGTAGCGCGGGTACTGGTACTTGCCGCCCCAGACCTTGTTGATGGCCCGGCAGCCGTCTGACTGAATCAGCCCGCGGACGAACAGGTCGGGATGCTCGTCAACGATCGCCTGCTGCCATTCGGCGAGACGGATCGGGCGCTCATGCTTTCGGCCTGGTCCATGCTGGGGAAAGAGCTCGGGGAGCGAGCTCGAGTGAGTTCGGACGATCATCATGTTCACGCCCGCGCGGGCTTGTATCGCCGCCTTGTTAGGCCACATGATGCTCGCAAGAGCGCGGCGGGCCTCGCGGACGATCTGCGAATACCGCGAATCCATGTAGATGCAAAGCCGGAACGTTCGCGCCAACCGTGCGATGTGCCCGTCCCCGAGGTACAGGCCGAGGACATACGCGTAGTCTTCGGGACACTCAATGGGTCGATGCGCCGCGTGTGCACCACCCTCGGACCTCGCTTGATCCAATAGCGCACAGTGGATCTCGGAATGCCGCTCGACCGGGCGATCTGACAGGGGTTCAGCCCCTGCAGAAGCAGAGACTGAACCAGTTGAAACTCGCGTTCGCTTCGCAACGAGATGCGGCGGGTGGGACTCGAACCCACAAGCCCCGAAGGGCGGCGGCTTTTGAGACCGCTCCGTAGACCAGTTCCGGCACCGCCGCGTACTCCATTCTAGTTGCCGTACACATGTTCGTCATCGGCGTTTCCGGCCACGGCCGGTTCGGTACGACTACAGCGTGTTCGGTGCGACCCCACTCGACGAGGGGCTCGTCGAGTTCCGGGTCTGGGCTCCGCGGGCCAAGCGCGTCTCCGTGCTCGGCCAGGAGCTGGCGCCGGAGGACGACGGCGTCTTCGCCGGCCGTCTCGAGGCGCGCCCCGGCGACGACTACCGCTACCGGCTCGACGGCGGCGACGAATGGCCCGATCCCTGCTCTCGCTTCCAGCCCGAAGGCGTCCTCGGGCCTTCGCGCATCGTCGACACACGCGCCTTCGACATCCGGCCCGGGCCGGGCGTCACACTCGAGGACCTCGTCATCTACGAGCTGCACGTCGGCACGTTCACGCCGGAGGGGACCTTCGATGCGGCGATCCCGCGGCTCGAGGCGCTGCGCGACGCCGGCCTCACGGCAGTTGAGCTGATGCCCGTCGCCACGTTCCCGGGCAACCGTGGCTGGGGGTACGACGGCCTCTACAACTGGGCGCCGCACCCGACGTACGGCGGCCCCGACGGCCTCGCGCGCTTCGTCGACGCGGCGCACGCGGCTGAGCTCGCGGTGATCCTCGACGTCGTCTACAACCACGTCGGCCCCGGCGACGAGGCCCTCTCCTCGTTCGGCCCCTACTTCACCACCCGCCACGAGACGTTCTGGGGCAAGGCGATCGACTACACCCAGCGCCCGGTGCGCGAATGGGCGATCCAGAACGCGGAGCTGTGGACGCGCGACTACAAGATCGACGGCCTGCGCCTCGACGCGGTGCACGCGATCTTCGACGACGAGAGCCCGGTGCACGTGCTCAAGGAGCTGCGCGAGCGCGTCGACGGCTTTCTGATCGACGAGATGGAGATCGGTGACCTGCGCCCGATCGAGGAATGGGGACACGACGCGCAGTGGGAGGACACGCTCCATCACGAGCTCCACGTCCTGCTCACCGACGAGCACGAGGGGTACTACGCCGACTACGGAAGCGCCGAAGGCGTGAAGCGCGAGCTGGAGCGCAGCAACCCGCGCTTCGTCGCGTGTGCGCAGAACCACGATCAGGTCGGCAACCGCGCTGTCGGCGATCGGCTCCCACCCGACAAAGACCGCATCGCGCTGCTCACTGTTCTTCTCTCGCGCGACACGCCGCTCGTGTTCATGGGCGAGGAGTACGGCGAGACGCGCCCGTTCCAGTTCTTCAGCGACCACATCGACCCGTTCAT
>DASZBP010000216.1:0-1984 GCA_035943915.1 Gaiellaceae bacterium
GTGGCCTTCGACAGTCCGGGCGCTCAGCGTGACGCGGCTGCCGCCGTGACGTAGCGCGTTGTCGACGAGGTTGGCCAGCGCCTGCTCGAGCCGGAGGCGGTCGCCGTCGAGCCGCACGCCCGGTGCAGGCTCCGGGTGCAGCTCCTTGCCGAGCTCACGTACCCGCCACTCGAAGCGCGAGGCCACGCCGACGAGTAAAGAGTCCGCGTCAATCTCTTCACGCCGGAGTGGGAGGCGTCCTGGGCCGGCACGGGCTGTGAGAAGGAGGTCTTCGGCCAGCTGCGATAGCCGGTCTGCCTCGTGCGACGACTGGCGCACGGCCTCTCGCAGCTCGTCCTCGGTTTCGGCCTGGCGCAACGCAAGCTCGAGCTCGGTGCGGAGCAGGGCGAGGGGCGTGCGGAGCTCGTGTCCGGCGTCGGCTACGAAGTCGCGTTCCCGCTCGAGTGCAGATTCGAGCCTCCCGAGCATTTCGTTGAGCGTTTCGCCGAGGCGCTGCAGCTCGTCGCCTGTCCGTGGGACGGGCAGCCGGCCGCCGGGCGTCTCGGCGGAGACCTCGGCGGCACGCTGCCGCATCGACTCGACCTCGCGCAGCGACAGGCCGGCTAACAGGTAGCCAACGATCGAGGCGAGGAGGAGCGCGATTGGGCCCGCCACGACGAGCTCGTCGCGAAAGCTCGCGAGCGTCTCGGCGTTGTTCTGCCGCGTCTCCCCGACGACGAGTACGCCACGGGGGACTTCCGTCGCGAGCAGCCGGGACCCTTCGTTGAGTCCGGGGATCGCGGGCTCAACGAGGTAGAGGGGCGCTCGGCGGGCAGCGCGCAGCTGCGCGGCGGTCAGTAGACGGTAGAGGCCGAGCGGACGCGTGGCGTCGACGATCCGGCCCGATGTCCCTAACAGTTGTGCGTAGCTCTCGCCCGGCTCGACGAACCGGCTAACGCTGTCGCCTGCTAGTGACGTTCCGGGCTGTCTGACCAGCGCAGCGAGATCCTGCGCGCGCTGCTGCAGCTCCCGGTCGAGCGCCAGCGCGAGATGCGATTCGAGGCGTAGGTACAGGAAGACTCCCGAGGCGGCGAGGACGGCGGCCATCGCAACAGCGAAGGCGGCCGTGACGCGAACACGGATCGGCAACCGCCTCATCCGCGCAACCGGTAGCCGGCACCACGCACGGTCTCGATCGACGACCGCCCGAACGGGTCATCGACCTTGAGCCGAAGCCGGCGTACGTAGACGTCGATCACATTCGAGCGGTTGTCGTACGCGAAGTCCCACGCGTGCTCGAGAAGATGCAGCCGCGTCAGCACCTCGCCCGGCCTGCGCATGAACGTTTCGAGCAATGCGAACTCCTTGGCCGACAACTGCACTGATGCGCCGGCACGCGTCACCTCCCGCGTCGCCGGGTCGAGCCTGATGTCTCCGACTTCAAGCACCGCCGGACGCTCGGTCTCACCGCGCCGGGCGAGCGCACGCAGACGCGCAAGTAGCTCCGCGAATGCAAACGGCGTCACCAGATAGTCGTCGGCGCCGCTGTCGAGACCAGCGACTCGGTCATCCACAGAGTCGCGAGCGGTCAGCATCAGGACTGGCGCCCAGACGCCAGCGGCCCGCAGCCGACGGCACACCTCGAACCCATCAATGTCCGGAAGCATCACGTCGAGCACCACGGCGTCGTAGCCGTGTGCCTGCGCCATCCACAACGCATCCGCACCGTTCGGTGCTACGTCCGCTGCGAGGCCCTCGGCCGTCAGGCCGCGCCGGATCAGGCTTGCCATCCGAAGCTCGTCCTCCACGATCAGCACGCGCACGGGCACATCCTCTCGCCTGACGATGAACAAGACATGACAGCCGGATGACAAGCGGTCATCGGCGTGTCATGTCGGGCTCCTACCGTCGGCTGCAACCTCGAAAGGAGCTCTCATGCATCGCATCCTGTTGATCGTGCTCGTGATCCTCACATGTAGCGCCGGCGCCGCGCTCGCAACACCGC
>DASZBP010000217.1:0-3857 GCA_035943915.1 Gaiellaceae bacterium
CCGCTCTCGAAGAGCGCGCGCCACTCCGACGGAACCGCCTCCGGGTTCTCGAGGTATTCGTCGAGCAGGGCGCGCGCGTAGCCGTCGTTCAGACCGTCGACGTCGTGCGTGCTCACCCCTGTTTTGTACCAGGGGACGAGCGCTTCCCCTGCTCCGCTAGTACAGCGGGTGGTTCGTGAGGACCTGCAGCGCGGCGCCCACGACGAAGCAGATGCCGATCACCGCGATCGCGAGCTGGGTCAGCCGTTGCTGCTCACGGCCCATGACCGTGGCGACCAGGGCGAGGATCAGCGCGACCGGCGCGAGCCGGAACGGGCGGTAGAAGAGCTCGAGCACGCCGATGAACAGTGCGCACGCGGCGAGAAATCCCGCCACGGCTTCACCGGGGCGGATCGATTCGCGAGGCGTCGAGGTCACGCCTTGACTCTACCGCGACCGGCACGCGTCGCTTCACGGCCGTCGCGGGTCCCGTGCGGGCCGCCGCGGCGCGGACGCGGGCCGCCGACACGCTTCCACGGCCGCCAGATCGAGTACTCGTTCGGATCGACGCCGGGCTCCGGCTCTGCCTTGATCGCGTACCAGACCACGAACGCGAGATATGCGATCGGGATCTTCAGCACGAGCATCATGAAGAGGATCTCCCAGGCCGTGCTCGACATCCACGGAGTGTAGGAGATCCCGCCGCTCAGAGGTGCGCCTGGACGGCCAGGAAGAGGAAGAACGCTGTCAGTGCGGCGCCGAACGCGGCCCAGTGCAGGCCGACGGCGGGCCGCTCTGAGAGCGCCCAGTACACCGTCCACGCGCCGAGCAGCAGCGCGAGCGACGGGTGGGCGCCGGCGGCCCAGAACGCGACGAACCACGAGATCGCGAGGCCGAGCCTGGGCCGCCGGACAGGGACGAGCATCAATTCGACGTGCTGCTGTCGTACGACCCGTCGGCGTGCGCCGAGATCTTCACGTCCGGATAGAGCTGATTCCAGGCGCCGATCTTGAACACGCAGTTCGTGACCCACGCGTGCTCCTCCGAGAAGTGGCCGCCCTGACCGACGCCATGCCACGTGAAGAACCACGCGTTCGGCGGGTAGACCTGGTTGAAGCACGCGGTGGCGCTGCCCTGGAACGACCACGCGTGACGCTCGTCGTAGACGATGCCGCGGTGCCAGCACCAATGCTTGATCTGGTGGAACTTGTAGATGACCGTCCTGAAGAGGATCGACTTCGCGACCGCGGCGACGTCGACTTGGCGGCAGCCGCTCGGGTACGGGACGCCCGTGTCGGGGTCGACCGTCGTGATGCCGCCGTCGGGATCGGCTTCGTCGGTGACGGTGACCTCCGTCGAGAAGGCAGGCGCATCGCCTTCGAGATTGATCACGGTCGTGCCTCCGCCACCCCCGATGACGTCCGCCCGTGCGGCGCCTGCCGAGCCGAGCAGCGCGGCGACAACCGCCGCAAGTACGAGATAGCGCATACGCGCCTCCTTCCGTTGCCTTTGACGACAACGGTAGGGAGACAACGCGCGCGTGTCTGTTCGGCGTTCGTGCCGACATCGTGACGTTCTGCCAACACCCGCGCCAGTGTCCCAAGAAGACAGCTAGGCGTGTGCGTGGCGCGCGCGATAGGCGCGCACCTTCTCACGGTTACCGCAGCTCTTCATCGAGCACCAAGCGCGCGACTGGTTCTTCGCGGTATCGAGGAAGACCCAGAGGCAGTCGTCCGCGCGGCACGCCTTCATGCGCGCCCATGTCCCCTCGCTCATCGCCGTCGCGACCTCGGCGACGATCTTGCCGAGCGCCGCGCGGATCCCCGAGCACTGAGGCTCGAGGTGTAGCCCACCGCCGGCGAAGCAGACGCCGAGCTTCGCGCCGCGCGACACGCGGTCGAGGACGGCGCTCGCCGCGTCGAAGTCTCCTTCGACCTCGTTGTGGGTCGCGAGCAGCGTCCGCAAGGCCTCCCGCAGCTCGATCGCCTCGCGCAGGTCCGCCGCCGTCGCCTTCATCCCGGGCTCGACCAGCCCCCGGCCCGCCAGCCACTCGGCCAGCGCCGCCGGAGTCTCGAGCTCCTCCGAATGCGGACGCTTGTCGAGCGTGTTCACGAAATCGAGGAGCAGGTCGCAGTTACAGCTCGTCTCCATCTTGTCACCATTCATCTTGCGTAGCGGGTTACCTAACCTGTATCATCGTATCACTGGTTACACGAGCACGACAAGCGGAGGAGGAACGGGGAATGATGGTTCACCCGGAGATTCAGAAGGTCATGGCAGCCGATCGGATCGAGACGCTGCGCCACGACGCCTGGCGGGCGCCACGGACGCCGCCGCAGGCGCGGGAGGACGACAGCCGGATCGAGCTGAGGATGTGCCGCGTGGACGACAACGTCGCGCTGGCCGAGCTCGCTGCGCTCAACGAGCAGGCGCTTCCGGCCGGCTCGTTCGTGGTGGCGGTCGTCGACGGGCGGCTCATCGCCGCTCAGCCGGTCGACGGCGGACGGCTGCTCGCCGATCCGTTCATGCGCACGGCGAACCTGCGGCGGCTGCTCGAGCTGCGCGCCGCGCAGATCCGCGGCGTCGACCGCCCAACGGCACTGCGCCGCCTCGTGAGGCGCTCCGCTGCGATCTAGCCGAGTGCCGACGAGCTATGTGCGAGCTGAGGCGTCTCGTCGAGTGCTGCGAGCTCCGCCTGGGCCACGCGCACGCGGTCGATGACCGCGTCGGCATGCGCGAGGAGAATGGCACCCGCCGCGGTAAGCGCGATGGGGCGGGTGCCACGCGAGCGATCGATCAGACGCTTGCCCGTCAGACTCTCGAGGGCAGCTATCTGGTGGCTGATCGCCGACTGCACGTACCCAAGTCGGAGTGCGGCCCGCCGGAAGGAACCTTCCTGTGCGACCGCACGCAACGCAACGAGGTGCCTGAGCTCAACGCCTGACCACCATTCGCCTGCCATGTAACCGTTGACGCTTACCCCGGCGATTGGTCAGTTGGGTTTGCCGTGAATAACACTGGCTTAACACGGGTACCGAGCCGCGGATGGCCGAGACGATCGACATCCATGTGCCCCGCGCCGGCATCGGCGACGAGCTGAGTGCCGCCCTTGCCGAGCACGGGCTCGCGTCCGAGCTCGTCGACGACGGCGACATCTGCGCGTTGCAGGTGTCGTACGCGACGACCGAACATGACCGCCTCGTCACCGATGTGACGCACCTGATCGAGTCGTGGCTCGCCGAGCGCGGGCTGCCGCTCGTCGTGCAACGCGCCAACGGCGGCGCGGTTGTGCGGCCTCCGGGCGACTAGACATACTGAAGGGAGTGCGTACCGCACTCGCCCCCGCCCTCCTCGCGCTCCTGCTGCTCGCCGGCACCGCTGCGGCCGCGCGCAAGCCTTCCACTTCGGAGGCGAAGAGCATCCGCTCCGCGATCGCCGGCTACATCGCGATGCCGAACTCGCCGGCGGCAAAGGACAACAAGGTCGTCACGGTTCGCGTCTCCTCCCTCGACGCGCGGTACGCGGCAGCGCGGCTCAACTCGAAGAGCGCCGGGCCGTCGGACATCGTCCTGCACCAGAGCATGGGCGTCTGGTGGGTCGAGCAGTTCGGGTCGTCGCTCAGCTGCGAAGCCGGGCCGAAGGCGGTGCTCGCGGATCTGAAGGTCGGGTGCACGCCGCCGAACGCCTCGGCGTGGATCTGGAACTGCGGTCCGCTCGTGAGCGCGCCGAAGACATTGACGCTGGCGTGCGCGGACGCGAACTACGGGCTGGCCTCGCTTGCGTGGCGTTCGTGGGGTCGCGGGACGGCGACGGCGCACGGGAAGGCCAGCGCCAACGACTGCAACCCATACTGCGCGGCCGGGCACTTCCACTCGTAC
>DASZBP010000218.1:0-4103 GCA_035943915.1 Gaiellaceae bacterium
ATCCTCACGTGCGAGCCGCGGTGCCGCGGGCACGCGAAGGTCCCCGCTCTCGGCGAGGAGGTCGTACGCGCCGCGATGTTGAACGGCGACGCGCGCCGGGATCAGCCCGGCGGCACGGTGCTCGGCGAACGCGGCCTCCCAGCCGTCGTCCCACCCGAGCCGGTGCAGAAGCGGTTCCGTAACCGGAAGAGTCAAGCAAGTCTCCTTTGCGTGCAATGAATGGGCCTGGTTCCGCGGCCCGTCAGGCACGCCTTAGGAGGCGCAGGGACGGGCGGCGGCGCGGGAAACGCTCAGGTCAAGGGCTCGCTTCATCCGTGCACACCTCCTCGTCGTCGAATTCGCGTGACCGACAGTACACTGACGGCGCCCGCGGCGCGGTGAGATTCCGAACCGGGTCAGATCCGGGAGGAAGCAGCCCTAAGGATCCCTCACCGGTGCCGCGGACTTTTATGGCGTGACTGATCTGTCCGTTGTGCCCGGGTAGATCGTGAGCCATTCTTTTTGGGTGATCCAGGAGGTGCTGCGGCGCGCCGCCGAGTCATGGCTGCTGATCGGCGTCCTCGGGGCGCTGTTCGTCGCCGGCTTCGCCGGCTCGACCTTCGCGTATTTCGATGCGACGACCGGGCTGACCGCCACGTTCTCCGGCGGAACGGTCGCGGCAACGACGAGCCAGACGGCGACGGCGTCGGGCTACGACGGCGTCGTGACGTGGAGCATGCCCTCGACCGTCGGCGTCCAGGGCCAGCGCATCTTGGTGAAGGACAACGCGTCATCGACTGACTGCTCCGCCGTCGCGTACACGTCGACGGTCGCGAGCGGCCTCCCGCCGACCGCGACGACGTACACCGATTCGAACCGCACCGCGACAACGGGAAATGGCGATCAGTTCTGTTACGCAGTCGAGAGCTACTGGACGACGAACAGCTGGTACCAGACGGCGCGCGCCGCGGCCACGCAACTCGGGCTCGTCGTTGACAGCGTCGTGCTCCACAACGGCGGCACGTCCGGCACACTCGACTCCGGGGACACGGTCACGCTGACGTTCAACCAACCGCCGGCGACACCCGCCAACGGGACGTTCTGCACGTTCCACACGGGCGGGATCGTCCTGATCGGCGACTCCACCTGCTCCACGACCTCCGACACGTTCGTGATCGCCAAGCTCTCCGGCTACGCGGTCGGCGGCGTCGGCCACCAGAAGCGCACCGGCACGGTGTCGGTGTCAGGGAACGTGATGACGGTCACCGTCACTCAGAACGGCCAGACGTTCTCCGGCAGCGGTTCCTTCACCCCCTCGGGGAGCCTGAAGTCGGTGGCGACCTCAGACCAGGCCACGGTGTGCACGAGTTGCGCGCCGACCGCCAGCGGAAGCTTCTAGGGGACGCTGGTACATTGGCGCGCACGGGCGCGTAGCTCAGCGGGAGAGCACTCGCTTCACACGCGAGGGGTCGCTGGTTCGATCCCAGCCGCGCCCATCGAGGAAGAGCTGCAGAACTGGCCGAACTGCCGCCAAAGGGCACCAGCCATGCCGCTCGCGTCGCCGGCTGGAAAGAATATGGAAAGACGACCTCCAAGCCGGCGAGCGGCCTGCTCCCTATCCGACCCACCCTGGTGGCAATGTGTCTTCGTCAGCTCGTCGGGCGCAGCTTCCCGTCTGGAACGTTTCCTACTCGACGACGCGACCGAGCGCGCCGTTTAAAGAAATGATCAGAACCCTCCCGACATACTTGCCCGTAGGTGCAGCGTCGGTGAGGGATTGCAGACCGGACGTGAGCGGGGAAGAGCAAATCGCAAGCTCTGAGGTTGCAAAGGAGTACGTTGAGATGCAACCCAACGAGGAGACGCGATGACAATCGCCTACGTCCAGGAATTCCCGGCAACCGACGACCGCACGACCACGAACTACGACTCAATCAAAGAGCGGCTCAACGTCGAAGGCGATCGGCCCGACGGATTGATCATCCACACGGCCGGCTTCACGAGCGAAGGCGTCTTTCGGATCTTCGACGTCTGGGAATCAAGCGCTCAGCACGCTGAGTTCCGCGACAACCGGCTGATGCCGATTGTCGAAGAGATGATGCAGGGCGGCTCTGGCGGGCCTATGCCGTCGGAGAGCACGTACGAGCTCCACGATGTAGTTCGGGGCTAGGGCTGATTCATAGGTCGGGGGCGGCGGAGCGCCGTTCCCGACCGGCTCGCGCGCTGCGAATTCGAACGCGTGCGCTTCATGCGCCATCGTTGCGGAATGACGCCTGAACCGTTGCCAGCTCGATCGGGTGGTGCCCCTCCTCCGCTCGTGCCGGCTGAATCGAGCCGCTCACCGAACGCCCGATGACAGGGCCAAGGGCGGCGCCTATGTTCTCGGCGTGTCACCGCCACCTGCTTCGTCAACCTCTCGACGCTGGCTGCGACAATCCTCGGAATTGCACTTGTCGCGTTGGATTTTCACTTGTCGCGTTGGCCGGGGCAATTGGGTGTCTCGTCGTGGGTCGGGATGGAGGGAATGGGCCGGGCGCTCGTCGTTGTAAGTGCGATCGCCGCCGCCGTCGGAAGCCAGACTCAAGGCTCGGCGCAAATCGGCCCCGCTCCAAGGCTTGATTTCGCCGTCTTCTCGCGCGCCGTCCCCGCTCCCGACGGCGTCCTTTGGACAGGCCATCGCTTCCTCGTCGTCCAGAACACCGCGAACGTGATCTGGTCGATCTCGGCCGCGAGCACGAACGCCGTGAGGTTCGCTGCGATGCCGCGCGCCGTCGAGGAAGCGCGCTGCGTGCTGTCCCCGGGCGCGCACGGCTTTCCGTTGGGCGCCGTCTTCTGTCACTCGCCGGACCATCGGATCTGGGAGTTCACGGCGAACGGCCACCGGCGTCTGGTCACCGTGCTCCCGACCTCGGACCCGACGGCGGACGACGGCGCCATCGCTTTCGACGAGGTAGGGCGCTTCGGCTTCGCACTGCTCGCGGCCACGGGGCGTTCGGGCGCAGGACAACCACCGGGCGGCGCGGTCTTCGCCATCGATTCTCGCGGCCACGCGAGATTGTTAGGGCACTACACCGGGAGCGGGGGTGCCGACCAATTGATCGTCGCGCCCGCCCGCTTCGGATCCGCGCCCGGCGAGGCCCTCCTCACCGTGGACGACGGAGCAACGGGCGGGCGACTCGTCGCCGTCGCGCCGGACGGCAGTGAGCGGACGCTCATGACCTTTCCCGACGGACCTAACCCCATCGTCAGGCTTAACAGCCTTGCCTCAGGGAGGCTCTATCTAACGGATGACGAGAGGCGTTACGTCTATGTCGCTGCCGCGGCACCCCTCCGACGGTATGCGGGGGACGTGCTCATCGGCAGCGAGACGCGAGCACTCTTCTGGGTCGTGAGGCCGAACGGCGCGGGCTTCGTCGCGGTGCCGGTAGGTACGAACTTCCATGCGTCCAAGCACAGCCTCGAAGCGATCACCCTCGCGCCCTGATTACGTGCGCAAGGTCCATCCGCTGCGGCACGTGAAAATCGCTCGAGGCTGCCGAAGGAGCGTCGACAACAGCGCCGAACCCCGTTCAGATGGCGGCGCCCGAGACCTTGACGCTCAACACGAACCGCGACCGTAAGAACTGGTGGCAGTCGGTGTGGATCCGCCGTGTTCTGCTGCTGTTCCCGTTCGCGCTTGTCGCACTCGGGCTCGCGAACGTCTTCGGCCAGCGGCCGAGTACCGCGACCGCGCAGGTCTCCGCCGCCCGCCTTTCGGTCACAGCGCCGACGCATGCACGAAGCGGTCTGATCTACGCCGCCCGGTTTCGCGTCAACGCCGTCGCCGACATCAAACAGGCGACGCTCATCCTCGACCCAGGCTGGGCGGACGGATACACCGTGAACGGCGAGGCCCCGCAACCGCTGACGCAAGGCTCGGCTGACGGCCGGCTGAACTTCGGCTTCGGTCACATCCCGGCCGGCCGGCAACTGACGTTCTGGTTGTCGCTGCAGATCAATCCGACGACGATCGGCCGACATCGCCAAACGGTCCAGCTCTACGACGGCAAGACCCTGCTGGTCACCATGCACCGAAGCGTGCTGATCTTCCCCTAGGAGGACCGGATTTGGACATCGTTCTTCGT
>DASZBP010000219.1:0-7614 GCA_035943915.1 Gaiellaceae bacterium
ATCCCATTTCGGCACGAATCCCGATCTCGTGACCGAGCACTCGATGGCGCTCGTGCTCCAGCGGCTGCAGGGCGCGACGACGAGCACCGGCACCCCGACCGGCCTGCACGGGACGAACCTCGTGTCGGTCAAGGCCACGCCGAACGGGCCGACGCTGTCGACGACCAACAGCCTGAACACGGTCACGGCGTCGCCGGACCTCGGCTTCGACGCGGTCGTCCACAACGGCGGCAACTCGCAGGAGGTCGGCATCAAGGTGACGCTGACGATTCAGCGCGACCCGGCCTCCGGCAAGGCGATCGTGCAGACGAAGAAGATCGCCGTCATCGACCCGAGCCAGGATCAGACCGTCCACTTCACGAAGGTCGATGTCGGCGCGCTGATCGCCGAGAAGGCGAAGCTGACCGTTGACGTCGCGCCGGTGAACGGCGAGCACGACAAGACGAACAACACGGCGTCGTACCCGATCATCTTCTCGCTCGGCTAGGCATGACGGCGCAGACCGCCGCCATCATCGGCGCCGCGGGATGCCTGGTCGGTGTCCTCGGGCTCGCGCTTGCCTGGCTGGCGTGGGTCAAGACGCGCCGGGTGCGCGAGGCGCAGAAGCTGCTGCTCGCCGGCGGCCGGAAGGACATCGTCGACTTCGCCGTGTCCCTGCAGGCGCGCATCGACGACCTCCACGGAGGCGTCGACGAGATCGCCGCCGGCCTGGCGCGCATCGACCGCCGCGTGGACGGCGCCCTGCTGAACACGTCGATCGTGCGCTACGACGCGTACGAGGACACGGGCGGCCACCAGTCGGCGTCGGTCGCGATGCTCGACGCGGCCCGCACGGGCATCGTCATCACCGCGATCCAGGGCCGCGATTACGCCCGGATCTACATGAAGGAGCTCGACCAGGGCCGGGCCTCGGCCGCCCTCTCCCCCGAGGAGCAGGAAGCCGTCGAACGCGCCATGGGCCGCTAGGCCCGCCCGGACGCGTTGACATCGGCCTCAACGGGTACATTCCGGCCAGGGTGCAGCAAGTTCTCGTACTGAACGCGAGTTACGAGCCCCTCAACGTGTGCTCGCTTCGCCGCGCCCACGTACTGGTCTTCAAGGGCAAAGCGGAAGTGGTCGAGGAGCTCGATCGGCCCCTGCGCTCGGCCACCTCGACGTTCCGCTGGCCGCACGTGATCCGCCTCGTGCACTACGTGCGCGTGCCGCGGCTCGTGCAGCGCAAGATCTCCCGGCGCGCGCTGTTCGCCCGCGACGGCTGGCGCTGCGTCTACTGCGGCACCACCGCCGGCCGGCTCACGCTCGACCACGTCATCCCGCGCTCGAAAGGCGGCGACTCCACCTGGGAGAACGTCGTCACCTCGTGTGCCCCGTGCAACCTGCGCAAGGCCGACAGGCTGCCGCACGAGGTGCAGATGGAGCTGCCGACGCCCCCGCGCCCGCCCGCGGCCGTGCTGTTCATCCGGCTTGCGACGCCGAAGATCCCCGTGCCGTGGGAGCGCTACCTCGCGGCCTACGCCGCCGCCTAGGAGCGCTCCACCGGCCGGCCGGTCTGCTCGTACTCCGACCACGAGCCGGGATACAGCCGTCCCTCGCGGCCCGCGAGATGCAGCTTGTGCAGCACGACGCACGCCGTCACGCCCGAGCCGCAGTAGGCGACGAGGTCGCCGCCGGGCAGGTCCGGCAGCGGCTCGTTCCACGGAGCGTTGAGCGCGCCCGGCATGCGGCCGGGCACGCGGTCGACCGCGTTGGGCTCGCCGCGCCAGCGACTCGGCAGCCGCGCGTCGACGAGCAGCCCGCCGAGGTCGTCGATCGACGCGGTGTCGTCGTCACGTTCGCGCGGCGTGAACGTCGCAGGCGCTGCAGTCTCGTCGCCCGGGGTGAGCGGCCCGCGCCACGCGTCGAAGTCGATTACCGCGCACGCGTCGTGCCCGAAGTGCCGCAGCAGCCACCACAGCCGCTCGGCGCCGCCGAGCGACCCGTACGCGACGACGAACGTCTCGCCGCCCACGCCCGCCCGCGACATTGAAGCCGCGAAGTCCTTCGCGCTCGGCAGCGGGTGCCGTCCGCGCGGCCCAGGCTCGGCGGAAAGCTCGCGCTCCACGTCGACGAATACCGCCCCGGGGATGTGCCCCTCGCGGTACTGGCGGAGCCCGAGGCCCGGATCGTCGAGGGCCCAGCGGCAGTCGGCAAACAGGTATTGCATCTGTGACATCGAACCACGTGGCGGCGTATGAATCACATGAGACGACTTCTCCTGATCGGCGTTCTCGTGGTCGCAGCGGCCGCGAGCCTCGCCTTCACAACCGCAGGCTCGAGCTCGAGCCGCTCCGTCACGACCGGTGGCCACGGCGTTCTGACCGTCGTCCCGAACGAGGCGACGATCGACGCAGGCGTCCGCACGCAGGCGCCGACCGCGCAGGCGGCGCTCTCCGCGAACGGCGACGCGATGACCAAGGTGATCGCTGCGCTCAAGCAGGTCGGCGTAAAGAAGATCCAGACCCAGCAGGTCTCGCTGTTCCCGAACACCGACCGCAAGGGCAACGTGACGAGCTTCACCGCGCAGGACACGGTGACGGCGACGTCGACAATCGAGAACGCGGGCAAGCTGATCGACGCGGCTGTCAACGCGGGCGCGAACACGGTCGACGGCCCGTCGCTCGACGTAGCCGGCCAGGACGCGCTCTACCGGCGTGCGCTGCAGCGCGCAGTGCAGGACGCGCACGCGAAGGCGAAGGCGCTGGCCGCCGCCGGCGGCTTCCACGTCGGGCGCATCCTGAGCGTCACCGAGCAGAGCTCGTCGACGCCGGTCGACTTCGGCCAGGCGCCCAAGGCGGCGTCAGGCGCGAGCACGCCGGTCGAGCCCGGCACGCAGGACGTCACGGCCGACGTCCAGGTCGCGTTCGCGATCAGTTGAATCGAAGCGTCAAGCGGAGCGGCTTCTCGCAGCGTGCACACACGCTGCGGGCCGCGCCCTTGCGCTCCGCGATGTGCACAGGCAGTGGCTTGTCGCAGGTACACCAGTCGGTTGTAGGTGCTGTCGCCAACGTCGTCTCCTTCGGCTGAAGATGTGACCCGCGAGGGGGAGAGCTGCTAGCCGGCGACGGCGGGAGGAGCGAAAGCGCCGGCTAGCACACGTTGGCGCGCGCGACGAAGTACGCCTGAATGGCGTTAAGCATCTGCTTCTTCGTCTGCGCGGCGAACATCTCTCCGAAGTATGCCTGTCGTTATGCGACAGCCGCGATGCGGATCCGTGACGAGTTGGTGACGGATTCGATCGTGCTGAGGATCCGCCCTGCGACCTTGTACGGATCGGCGAGCGAGTTCGGCCGGCGATCCTCGAGGTATCCGCGGTAGCCGCTGTTGACGAAGCTGTGCGGGATGCGGATCGACGCCCCGCGGTTCGCGACGCCGTACGTGAACTCGTCGATCGAAGCGGTCTCGTGCAGGCCGGTCAGGCGCAGGTGGTTGTCTGGCCCGTACACGGCGATGTGCTCCTCGCGCGCGTCGGCGAACGCTGCCATCAGCGCTTCGAAGTACTCCTCGCCCCCGACCTCGCGCATGTGCGCCGTCGAGAAGTTCGTGTGCATCCCCGATCCGTTCCAGTCGTTCTCGGCGCCGAGCGGCTTCGGGTCCCAGTTGATGTCGATCCCGTAGCCCTCGCAGAGCCGCATCATCAGGTAGCGGGCCATCCACAGCTCGTCCGCGGCGCGGCGCGAGCCCTTGCCGAAGATCTGGAACTCCCACTGGCCCTTCGCCACCTCGGCGTTGATGCCCTCGAGCTCGATGCCGGCGGCAAGGCACAGGTCGATGTGCTCGTCGACGATCTTGCGGGCGACGTCGCCGACGGCGCGGTACCCGACGCCCGTGTAGTACTCGCCCTGCGGCGCCGGGAAGCCCTCGGCCGGGAAGCCGAGCGGCCGGTCATCCTTGTAGAAGAAGTACTCCTGCTCGAAGCCGAACCAGGTGCCCGGGTCGTCCGGGATGGATGCGCGGCTGTTCGACGGGTGCGGCGTGCCGTCCGGCAGCAGCACCTCGCACATGACGAGGTAGCCGTTCGTGCGGGCCGGGTCGGGGAAGAGTGCGACGGGCTGCAGCAGGCAGTCCGAGCTCGAGCCTTCCGCCTGGCGCGTCGAGCTGCCGTCGAAGTTCCAGACCGGCAGGTCCTCGAGCGTCGGCTCGCCGTCGAATTCCACGATCTTGGTCTTGCCGCGCAGGCTGGGGACCGGCTCGTAGCCGTCCAGCCAGATGTACTCGAGCTTTGCCTTCATTTCCCGCTCCCTCCGCCGTTTTTCCAACAAAAAAAGGGCCCCGCAACCCAAGGTTGCGAGGCCCCATTGCCTCCGTGAGCCGCCTGCAGCGGCGACTCGACGTGCCAGAACCGTAGCGGTCCTCGCAGACGGACGTCAACCGCGCTTCGGCCAGAGCAGGCGCTCGGCGGTGTGCTCGACCTGCAGGGTCGTGTGGTCGAGCCCGAACCGCTCGTGGAGCATCTCTTCGAGCTCGCGGCGGATCCGGTGGCAGTCCTGTTCGCGCTCGACCAGGACGTGCGCGGACAGTGCCGGGAAGCCCGAGCTGATCTCCCAGACATGCAGGTCGTGGACGTTCACCACGCCCTCGTGGCCGCGCATCGCCGTGCCGACCTCGGCGGGTTCGATCCCTTCCGGCGCAGCCTCGAGCAGGACGCGGCCTGCCTTGCGGAGCAGCGGCACGGCTGCCCAGAGCATCGACGCGGCGACGGCGAGCGACGCGATCGGGTCGGCGCGCTCGAAGCCGGTCGCCCACACGATCGCGCCGGCGACGGCCGTCGCGGCGAACGCGTAGAGGTCGGTGAGCAGGTGCGCGAAGCTGCCTTGCACGTTCAGGCTCTCGCGGTTCGCGCGCGCGACCTGCGTCAGCGCGAGCACGTTGACGAGTGCGCCGACAACGGCGGTGACGACGACGAGCGAGCCGTGCACGTTCGGCGGCGAGAAGAGTCGGCGCGCCGCCTCCACGACGATCGCGAGGCCGAGCAGGAGCAGTGTGACCGCATTCGCCTGCGCCGAGAGGATCTCCGCGCGGCGGAAGCCGTACGTCATGCGTCCGCTCGGCGGGCGCAGAGCGAGCCGCGCTGCGTAGACGCTCAGCCCGAGCGCGATCGCGTCGACGAGCATGTGCGCGGCGTCGGCAAGCAGCGCGAGCGAGCCGGCGACGATGCCGGCGACGACCTCCGCCGCCATGAAGGCGACGATGAGTGCGAGGGCGCGCGCGAGCGGCGCCGCATCTGCGTTCGCATGCACATGTGCGTGATCGTGGTCATGCATCGCCACAGTCTGATAGTGTCACGCGCCTCATGTTCGGAATCGCCAACGCAGACATGGCTCCGCACCGCTTCGCGCGGTAGCGGTCCGTCTTCGTTCGGTCTTTCTTTCGATTCCTTAAGGAGCATGAGTGGCAGTTCATTCGCAACAAGCAGTCGTCGTACGTGATCTCGAGAAGGTCTTTTCGCGCCGTCAGGGCCTGTTCGGCCGCAAGCGCCGCGCAGCGCTGAAGAAGGTCTCGTTCACCGTGCAACGCGGCGAATGCGTCGCGATCCTCGGCCAGAACGGCTCGGGCAAGTCCACGCTGGTCCGCGTTCTCTCGACGCTGTTGCTGCCCGACGGCGGCGAGGCGTTCATCTTCGACCACGACGTGCTCCGCGACCCGCGCCCGGTGCGCCGGCTCGTGAACCGCGTGTCGGTCGAGGCGAGCTTCTTCAAGAAGATGAGCGCAGCGGAGAACCTGGCGTACGCCGCACGGTTCTACGGCATGGGGCCGCGCGAGACGCACACGAAGATCCCCGTGATCCTCGAGCGCGTCGGCTTCCCGGCAGACCGGCGCGGCGAGGCGATGGAGAACCTTTCGCGCGGCATGCAGCAGAAGGTCGCGCTTGCGCGCGCCCTGCTCACGTCACCCGTGGTGCTGCTGCTCGACGAGCCCACGACGGGCCTCGACCCGCGCTCGAAGGCTGAGGTGCAGTCCTTCATCCGCGAGATCCGTGAGCGGCACGACAGCACGATCATCCTTTGCACGCACGACATGAAGGAGGCGGAGGAGCTCGCCGACCGCATCGGGCTGCTCGACCGCGGTGAGCTGCTGTTCCTGGAAGACGTCGCCGCCGTGAAGAAGCGCTACGGCGTCGACACGCTCGAGGAGGCGTTCTTCGCGGCGACCGGGCGCACGTTCGAGGACGAGCACGACGAAGAAGAGGACAAGGACAGGGAGGTGTTCGCATGAGCATGGCCGAGTACGCACCGACGCGCCTGCGTGTGGTGCGCAACGAGCTCGTCGGCCTGTACGGCGTCGTCGAGCGCAACCTCTATCTGACCAAGCGCTACTTCCTGTGGGATCTCGCGTTCCTGCTCTGGACGATCGCGAACACGCTGACGATCGTGTTCATCTCGCGCGGCGTCGGCGTGTCGCCGGCCGCGCAGAACGAGCTCGCGACGAAGCTGCTCGTCGGCGGTGTGATCTGGGCGTTCCTCGGGATCATCTTCGAGATCGTCACGGAGACGGTCGCGTGGGAGCGCTGGGAGGGGACGATCGAGTACACGTTCATGGCGCCCGTGTCGCGCCCCGTCCATCTGATCGGCATGGGCATCTACGCGGTGATCTACGGCCTCGTGCGCGCGGCTGCGGTGTTCATCGCCGTCGTCGCGTTCATCGGGCTGCATCTGCCGCACGCGAACTACACCGCGGCGGTCGAGCTGCTCGCGATCGCGTCCGTGTCGTTCATCGGCGTCGGGATGATGACTGCGGTGCTGCCGCTCATCTCGCCGGAGAAGGGCACGCAGCTCGGCTTCGTGGCGCAGGGCCTGATGCTCGTCGTGTCGGGTGTCTACTACCCGGTCAGCGTGCTGCCCGGCTGGATGCAGTGGGTCGCGAAGATCTCGCCGGCGACGTACGCGCTGCGCGGCAACCGGCAGAACGTGCTGCACGGAACGGGCCTCGCGTGGGCCGACGTGTGGCCGCTGCTCGTGATCGGCGCGTTCTCGATCCCGATCGGGCTCGTCGTGTTCAAGGCGGGAGAGCGGTACGCGAAGAAGCACGGCAAGCTCAAGCGCTCGGGATGACCGAGTTGCGCGTCGTGACCACGGACGCGGACTACGCGTCGTGGGCGGAGATCAAGTCGCGGGTGGCTCCCGACGAGCCCGTGTCCGCGGAGCAGGTGAAGGCGTCCGACGAGGACGGGCGCCTCCTCCTGCTCGCCTCGGTCGACGGCATCGACGTGGGCTGTGGCATCGGCGTCCCGTCCGGGTTCGCCGGTCGCACGTTCCTCATGGCGCGCGTGCTGCCCGAGCATCGCCGGCGCGGCACCGGGACAGAGCTCGTGCGCGCGCTTTGCGACCACGCGCGCGCGCTCGGCCGCGAGGGGATCAACGCGTTCGTCGACGCGCCCGATCTCGGCTCGCTCGCTTTCGCAGAGCGCCTCGGGCTGCGTGAGGTCGACTATCAGCTGCACCAGGTTCGCACCGTCGGCGACGAGCCGGCGCCGAGCCTTCGCGGGATCGACCTCGTGCCTCTCGGCGAGCGCCGCGAGGAGCTATTGCAGGAAGCGTGGCCGATGGCCCTGCGCGCGTACGCGGACGTGCCGGTGCC
>DASZBP010000220.1:0-3915 GCA_035943915.1 Gaiellaceae bacterium
AGCTCTTCTCGGTCACGCTCGACGAAGCGCTCAACCTGCTCGCCCAGCCGAAGCCGCGCGGCCGTGCCGCCGCGAAGCCGCCGCTCAAGGAGCTCGGCAGCGACCCGGTCAGCGGCAAGCCCGTCGTCGTCAAGGAGGGGCGATTTGGCCCGTATGTGACGGATGGCGAGACGAATGCCAGCCTGCGCGCCGGGGACTCCGTCGAGGAGGTCACGACGGAGCGCGCGGCCGAGCTGCTCCAGACACGCCGCGAGCGCGGGCCTGTGACAAAACGAACAAGAAAACGTTCGAAATGACCTTCACGAACACGTAACCGTTTGGCCAAACCATTCTGACGCGATAACGTCCATACTCATCGGCGCGAGAACTGCGCCTGCGTGTGGCTGGAATGCCGCCGCGCTACTGTGCGTTGGCGCTCGTATGGGAAGGTGTGCGAGCCCGGTCGCAGAAACGAAAGGACATCGAAGACCACTTGACTCAGAGCCAGCTTTCCGAACTGCTTGACACCGAGAGCGCCCGCGCCCTGCTCGAGGCGGGTGAGGAGCGCGGCTGGATCGAACCGGCCGAGCTCGAGGCGTTCGTGGTCGAGAACGACCTTTCCGAGACCGACGCGCCGGAGCTCATCCGCGAGCTCGAGCGGATCGGCCTCGAGGTCCGCGAGCCCGTCACCGAGGAGAAGAACAAGAAGGCTCAGCCCGAGCCCGTCATCTACGAGGCCGATGCGCCGAGCGGTGCGGGCGACAGCCTGCAGCTGTTCCTGGCGGACGTCGGCAAGCACAAGCTGCTCACCGCTCACGAGGAAGTCGTCCTCGCGAAGGCGATCGAGCGCGGCGACGGGCGCGCGAAGCGTCGCATGATCGAGTCGAACCTGCGCCTCGTCGTGTCGATCGCCAAGGGCTACCGCGGGCTCGGCGTCCCGTTCCTGGACCTGATCCAGGAGGGCACGCTCGGCCTGAACCGCGCGGTCGAGAAGTTCGACTGGCGCCGCGGCTACAAGTTCTCGACGTACGCGACCTGGTGGATCCGCCAGTCGGTGCAGCGCGCGGTCGCGAACCATGCGCGCACGATTCGCGTCCCGGTGCACGTCGTCGAGCGCCAGCAGAAGCTGTCCCGCGCGGCTCGCCGGCTCGAGGTCGAGCTTGGCCGCGAGGCGACGAAGGCGGAGCTCGCCGAGGCGACCGGCCTTCCGCTCCAGCATGTCGAGGAGGCGCTCTCCGCTGCGTCCGCGTCCGTCTCGCTGAACCAGACGGTCGGCGCGGACGACGAGGGTGAGCTCGGCGATCTGTTCGCCGACCGCGAGGCCGCCGATCCGTTCGACGAGGCCGAGGAGTCGCTCCGCCGCCAGAACATCCGCAAGGCGCTCGACGCCCTGCCGGAGCGCGAGCGGCGCATCCTCGAGCTGCGGTTCGGGTTCGACGGTGAGCCGTGGACGCTCGAGGCGATCGGGCACGAGCTCGACCTGACGCGCGAGCGCGTCCGCCAGCTCGAGGGCCAGGCGCTGTCGCGCCTCGCTGCCCTCCGCGAGCTCGCCGGCCTCGCCGCGTAACGACCGGAACCTGGTTCGTGCGGCGAACCAGGTTCCCGAGTGTCGCCACTGCTAGCAATCTGCTAGCGTCGCGCAGCCATGGCGACGCTGCACGTGCGCAACTTCCCCGACGACCTCTACGAGCGCCTGCGCGCGTCTGCCGAAGCCGAGAACCGCTCGATCAGCGCTCAGGCGATCGCCGTGCTCCGCACCGGTCTCTCGTTGCAGGACCATCCCCGAAGCCGTGTCGGCGAGCTGCTCGCCGAGGGCTCGCCGTTCAAGCGCCGCTTCGCCCAGCAGGCAAAGGCGCTTGTCGTGCGTGGCCAGGCGCTCGCGCGGGAGCGGGGCGCGGGCGAAGTCGCTCCGGCACACGTGCTTCTGGCGATGCTCGAGGATCCGATCCTGCGTCCGAGTCTCGAGCGCGGCGGAGTGACGCACGAATCCGTGACAGCCGCGCTGCCGCCGGACGCGGAGCCGGGCAGACGCCGACCGCCGATCTCTGCCGAAGCGCGCCGGATGCTCGAGAACGCGCTGCTTGCGACACTGGACGCGTGACGAAGATCCCCGACGCCGTGCGGCGGCAGGCTCTGCATCCGTTCTTCGAGCTGCCGACGCCCAAGAACACGAAGACGTTCCCGCTCGACGGCGCGGTGATGACGGTCAACCCGTACCCGAGCGCGCAGATGGCGCTCCCGACCACGGTGGATGCCGATGTCCCTGCGCTCGTGGAGCAGACGCGGGCGATCGCGCGCGAGCATGGCAAGACGGCGATCGCCTGGTGGGTCGCGCCGGAGCACGACGCACTCGCTCCGGCATTCGAGGCGGTCGGCATCACGAACCGGGACACGCCTGGCTACGAGGCGATCGAGAACGCGATGGCGCTCGTCGCCGAGCCGCCGGGTGGGCGCCCAGCCGGGGTCGAGGTGCGGCCCGTCGGGTCGTTCGACGACTTTCGCGAGAGCATGGACGTCAACGAGGCGGCCTTCGGCATGCCGCCGCTGCCCGACAGCGAGCGGCGTGAGCGCTACGCCGAGTACCTCGAGGAGACGACCGGCGAGGCGTACGTCGCCGTGGTGGATGGGCAGGTCGCCGGCGCTGCCTACGGCGCGTTCGGCAACGCGGGCATCAACCTTTTCGGCGGCGCGGTGCTCGAGGAGTTCCGCGGCCGGGGCGTCTACCGCGCACTGACCTTCGCACGCTGGGACAAGGCGGTCGAGCGCGGGACACCGGCGCTCACCGTCCAGGCGGGGAAGATGTCGAAGCCGATCTGCGAGCACCTCGGTTTCGAGCTCGTCGCGCCCGCGCGGATCTTCGTCGACGACGTCGCCTAGACGTCGTGCGCCGCACCCTCGAGGTGCGGGCGATCCTGACGCTGCGCGCCTTCGGCCTGGCGGATCTCGGCGTCCGTCATCGGCCACTTCTCGAGCGGGAAGTGGCACGCGGCCATCTGGCCGGGCGAGAGCTCGCGAAGCGGTGGCGCGTCGACGTCGCACTTGCCGGCGTGGAAGCGCGGGCAGCGCGTGTGGAAGATGCACGCCTTCGGCGGGTCGATCGGCGAAGGGACGTCGCCCGTCAGCATGATCCGCTCGCGCCCGTTCGCCGACGCAGCTGCGGTCGGTCGCGGGACGGCTGAGAGCAATGCTGCGGTGTACGGGTGCTTCGGGTGCTCGTAGATCGACTCGCTGTCGCCGATCTCGACGAGCCGGCCGAGGTACATGACGGCGATCCGGTCGGCGATCTGCCGCATCACCGACAAGTCGTGCGAGATGAAGACGTACGTGAGGTTGAAGTCCTTCTGCAGGCTGCGCAGCAGGTTCAGCACCTGCGCCTGGATCGAGACGTCGAGCGCGGAGACGGGCTCGTCGCAGACGATCAGCTTCGGTTGCAGCGCGAGCGCGCGCGCGACGCCGATGCGCTGCCGCTGGCCGCCCGAGAACTCGTGCGGATAGCGGCTGTAGTGCTCCGGGCTGAGACCGACCCGCTCGAGCAGCTCGCGCACACGCGCGCCTGTGTCGCCCTTCACGCCGTGGATCGCGAACGGCGCGCCGACGATCTGGCCAACCGTCTTGCGCGGGTTCAGCGACGAGTACGGATCCTGGAAGATCATCTGCATCTCGCGGCGCAGCGGCCGGAGCGAGCGCTGCGACATCTTGGTGATGTCGGTGCCGTCGAACATGACACGGCCGCTGGTGATGTCGAGCAGGCGCAGCATCAGCCGCGCCGTCGTCGACTTGCCGCAGCCGGACTCGCCGACGATGCCGAGCGTCTCGCCGCGGCGAACGGTGAACGACACGTCCTCGACGGCATGCACGACCGCGCGCCCGCGCGCGAACACGCCCTGCTTCACCGAGAAGTGCTTGACCAGGTGGTCGATCTCGACGAGGTTCTCG
>DASZBP010000221.1:0-1919 GCA_035943915.1 Gaiellaceae bacterium
AGTGACGAGTCGAGGAACAGGTGCTCGCCGCCGGGATACAGGAACAGCTCCGCGTCGTCCGTCGACTCGGCGAGTGCCCGCGCGGCCGCCAGGTCCTCGTCGAAGAACTCGTCGCCTTCCTTGCCGTGAACCTGCACCGGCACCCCTGCCGGCCACGCGTCGCCGAACTCGGAGACGGGGAGGCAGCCGCAGAGAAGCAGCGCGCCGCCCGCGCCGTCGCGCGTCTGCGCAAGCTGCTGCGCGACCATCACGCCGAGCGAGATGCCGGCGTACACGGCGCCGTTGAACGCTGCTGCGGCCGCGACGCCGCGCTCGACCAAGGCCCCGAAGCCCGCCTCGCGCGCGAACGCCATCCCCTCGTCGAGCGTCGCGAAGGTGCGGCCCTCGAACAGGTCGGGGGTGTGGACCGTGTGGCCTCCCTGGCGCAGGCCGTCCGCGAATGCGCGCACCCCGTCGGTCAGTCCCTGTACGTGGTGATAGAGCACGACTTCAGCCATCTGATCCTCCTCGGCGAATGATCCATTTATGTGGAACAGTCGGCAACGTTAGTCTATTCAGGCATGACGCGCAACGAGCAGCCACCGGACTACGAGCTCGCCGACCGGGTCGCGCTCACGACGCCTGCCCAGGTCAAGGCGCTCAGCCATCCGCTGCGCACGACGATCCTCGGCCTGCTCCACGAGCGGGCCGCGACGGTGACCGAGCTCGCGGTCGCAGCCGGGCGCCCCAAGAGCACGGTCGCGCACCACGTCAAGGTGCTGGCCGACGCCGGGCTGCTGCGCGTCGTGCGGACACGGCGGGTGCGCGCGATCGAGGAGCGCTACTACGGGCGCACCGCGCGCCTCTTCTACGTCGAGACGGAGTCGACCGGCGCGGACGAGCTGCCCCGTGACTTCAATGACTTCGAGGTCGCTGCGCGCGAGTCGTCGGACGCGTTTCGCAACGGCAAGCTCTGGGGGTTCATCCGGCACGCCCGCATCTCCGAGTCGCAGGCGTCGGCGTTCTGGGAGCGCATGGCGGAGCTGGTGACGGAATTCGACCGCCTGCCGCGCACGGGCAACGTGATGTACGGCTTCGCAGTCGGCGTGTATCCGAGCGACCAGCCGACGCTGCCGCGCGCCGCCGACGACTAGAGCAGCGGCTGTCGCGTCAGTGCCTCGGCACGCGCGAGCAATGCGTGCACCTCGGCTTGCGTGCGGTCCGGCTCGTCGTTCCAGTGCGAGAGCGAGGGGTCGACGATCAGCCCCGCAATCGCAGCGACTGCGAGCTTGATCTCGGCGACATGTGCCTGGTTCCCCGAGAAGGCGGCGGTTTGCAGCGCACCGAGGAGCGACCACGAGGCGGCGGCGGGGTCGAGGATGTCGACCGGGTCGCCGTCCGCGGTGCGCGCGTCGGCACGTTGCGACCAGCCCGCGGCGACCCGGCCGGCTGCGTCGCGCAGCAACTCGTGCGCGGTCATCGTCCGAAGCTGGTCGCGTAGCCGCTCCAGATCCCCGATCAGCGCCCCGAGCTTTGCGTGCTCCTCGTCGGCGTTGAGGCTCTCGATCAGCTCGAGGCACGTGTCGACGAGCTGCCGGCGCTCGTCGAACGAGATCTCGTCGATCGTGCCGGGCGTGACCAATCGTGCCCAGGTCGGCGGGTACGTCTTGCTGGCCTCGATGACCGGCGACGCTTCTCGTTCGTTGAACGCGAGCTCGCTGCGCAGGACGCCCGGGTGATGAAGGGCGTTGCTGATGCGCGCCGCAGCGGTTGCCGCACCTGCGGTGATGCCGAGCCCCCACAGCCGGTCACAGATCAGCCGTGCCGGGCGTGAGGCGACCTCGGCTGAGCGACCATTGGGTAAGGCGAAGACGAGCGAGTCGTCGGGCATGGCATTTCCTCTCCGGCGCGTTGCGTCAGAAGGAGATACCCAGACGGGT
>DASZBP010000222.1:0-4405 GCA_035943915.1 Gaiellaceae bacterium
GCGCTGCGGCCGCGGCTTCCCCGCGGCGCGTGACGCCCAGCTTCCCGAGAATGTTCGACACGTGGACGCTCGCCGTCTTCGGGCTGATGAAAAGCGCCCGTCCGATCTCGGCGTTCGACTGTCCGGCCGCGACGAGTTGCAGCACGTCGATCTCGCGCTCGGTCAGGCCGAACCGGTCGTCGGAGGCGGCACGGCTCTGGGCGCCGACCGGGACGTCGATCCGCTCCCGGCGCGCGAGCGCCTCCGCATCGGCGACGAGCGGGTCCACGCCGAGCTCGCGCGCGATGCCGAGCGCCTCCTGCAGCGCATCGGCCGCGTGGCTGGGCTTCACCTCTGCTAGCCGGTAGAGCGAGTAGGCGAGCAGCATAGGCTCGCCGCCTGCGCGCCAGCCGGCGGCCGCTGCATCCCACGCGGCGGCGTCGCCGGCGAGCTCCGCTGCGACCATAGCGCCGTAGCGAGCGCTCGTCGGGGTGCCCGTGTCGAGACGCCGCGCGAGCCGCGCGAGCTCGTCGATCCGCGCGCGTGAAGGCTCCGACGCCTGCGCTTCGATGCGCAGGCCGAGCGCGACGAGCGGCCAGCTGTAGCGACCGAGCATCTTCTCGGGGTCCGCAAGGCCGCGCGCGACTGCCGCGCGCGCTCCGTCCTCGTCGCCTGCGGCACGCGCGAGCTCGGCGTCGATCCATGCGAGGTGCGCGTCGTATTGGTGGGGAGCCTCGTCGCCGAGCACCGCGCGGGCGCGTGTCGCGAGTTCGCGGCCGAGCTCCAGCTCGCCGCGGGACGCCGCCAGCTCGGCGCGGATCAGGATCGGCGACGCGACGGCCGAAGAGCTGACACCGAGGGTGAGCGCCTCGTCGAGCACCGCCTCAGCCTCTGCGAAGCGGCCGAGCCGCAGGAGCGGCTCCGCCTGGTTCCCGGCGAGGAACACGCCGAGGGTATGTGCGAGGCCGACCCGGCGCGCAAGCTCGATCCCTTCGCCCGCTTCCGCGATGGCCTCCTCGTGGCTGCCGTGCAGCTCGAACGAGTCGGAGAGGTTGACGTACGCGCGGATGCACGACTCCCAGTCGCCCTGCGCCCGCGCGAGCTCGAGACCTTCCTTCAGCGCGGCGATGCCCCGCTCGGACTCACCGAGATACGACAGCGCGCCGCCGAGCGACAGCAGCGCGTCGGCTTCCAGGTCGGGTGCGCCGACGGCGCGCGCGACCTCGACGGCGCGCGTGCCGGCGTCCCGCGCCGCTCCGTCACGACCTTCGAGAACGTGCGCATTCGCGATCCCCGCGAGCACAGCGGCGAGCTCGCGCGTCGGCTCGTCGCCGAGCAGCGCGAGTGCCTGCTCCAGGTCCGGCATACCGTTGCGCCGCAACCGGCGCAGCGCCTCGGCGCGGTGGAACAGGATCAGCGCCGCGCGGCGCGGCTCTCGGTCGGCGTCGACCTCCGCCAGCGCGTCGGCCGCATGCGTCAGCGTCCGCGCCTCGTGGCCGGCATCGACCGTGGTACGGAGGGTCAGCTCGAGCAACTCGAGATGGCCGATTCCCGCCAGCTCCTCGGCGTCCGGGACTCGGCTCCAGAGCTCGAGCGCGCGCTGGCAATGGCGCTCGGCCTCGACCGGCAGGTGGCCATCCGCCGCCTCGCGCGCGGCCCGCACCGACGCCTGCAGCGCGCGTGGCAGATCGAGCGCCGCGTACCAGTGCCACGCGAGCCCCGCCGCCACTGCATCGGTGCCGGCGAGCGACGGCTCCGCCTCGATCGCCGCCCCGAACGCCGCGTGCAGGCGCCCGCGCTCACCCGGCAGCATGTCCTCGTAGACGGCGTCGCGCGCGAGCGCGTGCCGGAAGCGGTAGCCGCCGCCCTCGTCGACGATCAGCAGATGATGCTCGACGGCTTCGCGGAGCCCTGCGAGCAGCTGATCGTCCGGCAAACCGATCGCCGCTGAGAGCAGCGACTCGGACACGCGACCGCCCGCGACGCTCGCGGCGCGCAGGACACGCTGCGTCGGTTCGGAGAGGCGGTCCACTCGTGCGAGGAGAACGTCGCGGACCGAAGGCGGGACCTCCGCGCCGCCGGACTCGACCACCACGAGCATCTCCTCGACCAGGAACGCATTGCCCTCCGACCGGTCGAAGACGAGGTCGACGAGGGTGGCGGGCGGCGCGTCGCCGCGGATCGCGGCCAGCTGCTCGCGCACCTCGTCGCGCGAGAAGCGCCGCAGCTCGATGCGCTCGACCGACCGAACGCGCTCCAGCTCCGCGAACACATGACGCAGGGGATGTCCGCGCTGCAGCTCGTCGGAGCGGTAGGTGACGGTGAGCAGCACGCGCTGGTCGCGAAGCGCGCGGACGAGAAAGGCGACGAGATCGCGCGTCCCTTCGTCGGCCCAGTGCAGGTCTTCGACGAAGAGCGCGACGGGCTGCTCCTCGGCCAGCCGGGTGAGCATGCCGAGCGTGAGCTCGAACAGCCGTGCCGGCTGGACGTCGGCGGTCGCGCCGCCGTCGCTCAACTCGGGCAGCAGCCGGGCGAGCATCGGGCGGGCAGGCCCGAGCACCTCGTCGAGCCGGCTCGGAGGCAGTGTCCGCGAGAGTGCACGCCCCACGTCCACCAGCGGCGCAAACGGCAGCGCCTCGCCGCCGATCTCGACGCACGCGCCGTGCAGGACCGCGAAGCCGGCGGCTGCGAGCCGCTCGCTGGCGGCCTCGAGCAGCCGGGTCTTGCCCACACCCGCCTCACCGCCGACGATCGCGGTCGAAGGCGTGCCTGCGACGGCACGCGCCGCCGCCGCGTCCAGGAGCGCAAGCTCGTCGGCGCGGGCGACGAGAACTGGGCTTACAAGTCGACGCACCGGCGCGATTGTCGCACGGGCACCATTCCCCGATGGAGATCGTGACGTCCTCGCCACAGGAAACGGAGGCACTCGCCGCGGGTCTTGCCGCTCGCTTGAAGCCCGGCGACGTCGTCTCGGTCGCCGGAGACCTGGGCGCGGGCAAGACGACCTTCGTCCGTGGCGCGGCCCGCGCGCTCGGCGTCACCGGCCCCGTCGCGAGCCCGACCTTCACGATCGGCCACCGCTACGAGGCGGCGACGCCCGTCGCGCACCTCGACCTCTACCGCTTCACCGGCATGCACGCCGCCGACTGGGGCGACCTCGAGCCCTACTTCGACGGGACAATCGCCTTCGTCGAATGGCCCGAGCACGGCGGCGACTGGCTGCCAAACCCGCGGGCCGTCGTTACCCTCAGTCACGTCGACGAGACCCACCGGCGCGTCCGCATTGACGATTCTGGCTTTTGACACCGCGACCACCTTCGGCGCCGTCGCCGCCGTGACGGGCGGCGGCCGCGCGCGCCGCGCGAAGGCCGGCGACCTGCTCGCCGCCGTCGACGAGATCGTGGCCGATCCCGGCCACGTCGAGGCGATCGTCGTCGGCCGGGGGCCGGGCAGCTTCACGAGCATCCGCATCGGCCTCGCAATGGCGCAGACGCTTGCCGACACGCTCGGCGTGCCGCTGCGCGGCGCGTCGACGCTGGACGCCTTCGGAGACGGGACGCCGGTGCTCGACGCGCGACGCAACGAGGTGTTCTCGCCCGGCCCGCGCGTGTGCAGGCCGGAAGAGCTCGACGTCGCGGGCCAGACGCTCGTGGGCGACGGTGCGCTGAAGTACCGCCGGCTGTTCGAAGAGCGCGGTGCGTTGATCCCGCCGGACGACGACGCGCGCCATATCCCCGATCCGCTTCGTCTCCTCGACACGGCGACGGACGACCACTCGCCGCTCTATGTTCGCGATCCCGACGCGAAGCCGTCCGCATGACCGCCGTCGCATTGCGCATCCGCGAGCTCGACCTCGAAGACCTCACCGCAATCGAGACGATCGAGGTGCGCGCATACCCGACGCCGTGGTCGCGCTCGATGTTTGCGTCCGAGCTCGCCAAGCCGTCCTCCATCTGCCTCGGCGCATTCGAAGGCGATCAGCTCGTGGGCTACATGATCAACTCGCGCTACGTCGACGCGTGGCACGTGATGAACGTCGCGGTCGACCCTGACCGTCAACGCCGCGGCATCGCGTCTGCATTGATCGAGCGGCTGTTCGAGCTCACCGGCGGCGACGAGCGCCGCGGCTACACGCTCGAGGTTCGCGTGTCGAACGAAGGAGCGATCCGTCTGTACAAGCAGCACGGGTTCGAGTCGCGTGGCGTCCGTCGCGGGTACTACACGGACAATCGGGAAGACGCGCTGATCATGTGGCGCGAGAGTTGATTCTCGGCATCGAGACGTCCTGCGACGAGACCGCGGCTGCGCTCGTCACGCGGGACGGCGACATTCGCGCGAGCGTCGTTGCCTCCCAGGCGGAGCTGCACGCGAAGTACGGCGGGGTGGTGCCCGAGGTTGCGAGCCGTCGCCATCTCGAGCTCGTGAG
>DASZBP010000223.1:0-8617 GCA_035943915.1 Gaiellaceae bacterium
CGAGCGCGCGCACGATCGTCGCCGGGTCGTCGGACTCGAGCAGCGCGAGGCGCTCCGGGTCGAGACCGCGTGGCGGCGCCGGGTCGAGCACGATGCCGCCGCCGACGGTCGTCCCGGCGCGCAGCACGACGTGGTCGCCGCGCGCCGCCACGACCGGCTCGGCGAGACGCAGCTGCGCGTACGGGCCGCTGCGTGCGACACGCGCCGCGACGGCGTTCGTGCCGACGTGCACGGTGACGGCGGCCGGCACGTCGCCGACCTCTTCGAGCCGGATGTCGAGGCGGTAGGAAACGGGATAGTGGCCGGGCTCGACGAGCGCGTCGCCGCGCGCGAGGTCGCTGCGCTCCGTCGCCGGCAGATTGACGGCGACGCGCTGACCCGCTTCGGCGCGCTCGACCGGCGCATCGTGCACCTGCACGCTCCGCACGCGGACGACGCGGCCGCGCGGCTCGACCCGCAGCAGGTCGCCCGCGCCGATCGAGCCGGACCAGAGCGTGCCGGTTGCGATCGTGCCGATCCCCTGCAGCGTGAAGACGCGGTCGACGTACAGGCGCGTTGCGCGGTCCGTGTCGCGCTCGGCGACGTGGACGCGCGCGAGCGCGGCGCGCAGCTCGTCGAGACCGCGACCGGTCTTCGCAGAAACCGCGACGACCTCGGCGCCGGGCACGAGCTCGCGCGCCTCTGCCAGGGCGAGCTCGAGCGTCTCCTCGTCCACGGAGTCGGCTTTCGTCACGGCGACGACGCCGTGCTCGATGCCGAGCAGGCGCAGCACGGCGAGATGCTCGAGCGTCTGCGGCCGCGCGCCTTCCTGGGCGTCGATCACGAGCAGGAAGAGGTTGATGCCGGTCGCGCCGGCGATCATCGTGCGCACGAAGCGCTCGTGACCGGGGACATCGACGAGCGAGAGCCGCCGGCCACCCGGCAGCTCGAGCGGTGCATAGCCGAGGTCGATCGAGATGCCGCGCTTCTGCTCCTCCGGCAGGCGGTCCGTGTCCTTGCCCGTCAGCGCGCGAACGAGCCACGTCTTGCCGTGGTCGATGTGCCCGGCTGTGCCGACGGTCAGCGGCACGCGAGCACGGCGGCCGCGACCTCGTCCGCCTCGGCGTCCGTCAGCGTCCGGCAGTCGAGCAACAGGCGCCCGTCGCGCACGACGCCGACGACGTTGCGCGCGCGGAGCGGCGCGGCCAACTCTTCCTCGACGGCGCAGGCGAACGACGGCAGCTCGGTGAGCGGCAGCGCGCCACCGCCGACGCGGCCGACCGTTTCCTCGACCTCGCCGCTCGTTGCCTTTGCGAGGCGTTCTGCACGCGCGCGCACGACAGTCGCGTCCTCCTTCAGCATGCGCAGCACCGGCACCTCGCGCAGGGCGCGCTCCGGCTCGAGGTACAGCAGCAGCGTCGCCTCGAGCGCGGCGAGCGAGAGCTTGTCGATGCGCAGCGCGCGGTGCAGCGGGTGGCGCCGGAGGCGCTCGACGAGGTCGGCGCGGCCGACGGCGATGCCCGCCTGCGGGCCGCCGAGCAGCTTGTCGCCGCTGAAGCAGACGAGGTCCGCGCCGCCCGCGAGGGACTGCGCTGCCGTCGGTTCGTCGCCCAGGTCGACGAACGCGCCGGAGCCGAGGTCGTCGACCAGCGGCACGTTCACGCGCCGCGCGACGGCGGCGAGCTCCTTCAGCGTCGGCCGCTCGGCGAAGCCGACGACGCGGAAGTTCGACTGGTGCACGCGCAGGATCAGCGCGGCGCCCGGGCGGTCATAGTCGGCCGCGCGCGTCCGATTCGTCGTGCCGACCTCCACGAGTCGCGCTCCCGAGCGCTCGAGCACGTCCGGGATGCGGAAGCCGTCGCCGATCTCGATCAGCTCGCCGCGCGAGACCAGCACGTCGCCGCCCTCGGCGAGCGCCGCGAGCGCCAGCAGCATCGCGGCTGCGTTGTTGTTCACGACGATCGCAGCCTCCGCGCCCGTGAGGCGGCGCAGGATGCGTGCGGCGTGATCCTGTCGCGATCCGCGCGCGCCGGCGGCGAGGTCGTACTCCAGGTTCGAGTAGCCGGTCGTCACGTCGACCGCGTGCGCAACGGCCGCCCGAGGCAGGGGCGCGCGGCCCAGATTGGTGTGCACGACGACGCCCGTCGCGTTGAGCACGCGGCGGAGTGACGGCGCGCGCAGCGCTTCCAGCTCCTCCTGGACGCGTCCTGCGAGGTCGCCGGGATCGGCCCCGGCCCGGATCTCCTCACGGGCCTGGTCGAGGACGGTGCGGGCTGCTTCCATCGCCAGCGGGTCGTCGCTGCCGCGTCCCAGCTCGTCCACGGAGGGCAAATCGCGCAAATCCATGTAGGGGAAAGGTAAAGGGCGAGTCCCGGTACGCGCCGAATTCGTTGCTTCACTGTGAGTGTGAAGCGTGGGGTCATCTTCCTCTTGGTGCTCGTCCTCGCCGCCGGCGCGGCGGCGGTCGCGCGTGCCGTGCAATACAGCGGCGACGCGAAGCCTGGCGTCCGCGTCCTCGGGCGCGACGTCGGCGGCCAGAGCCGCGGCCAGGTCGAGCGCTTCCTGCACAGCTGGTCGGCCCAGCCGGTCACCGTCCGCGCGGGCGGTCACTCGTACCACGTGCCGCGCGGCTGGCTCGTCGACATCGACGCGCGGACGACCGCGGCGCGTGTGCTCGCGGCCGGCTCGACGCTGTCGCTGTTCGTCGCCGACCACGTCGACGTCTCGCCCGTGCTCGCGCGTGCCGGCAACGCGAGCAACGTCCTGAGCCAGATTGCGCGCGCGGGAGCGGCGCCCGTGCCGGCGTCGGTGACGCTGCACGGGATCGCCGTCTCGGTCTCGCCGGCGCGCGACGGGTCGACGCTCGATCGCGCTGCGCTCCTTCGCCGCTTCGAGTCGGGCGCGACCACCGTCGACGCGCCGTTCCGCACGTTGCGGCCCGCGATCTCGACCGCTACCGCGAACGGCGCCGCAACGGATGCACGGGCAGCTCTGTCCGCGCCCGTGCGCGTCGACTTCCACGGAGCGAATCGCGGGACGATCTCGCCGTTGCGGCTCTCGCGCGCGCTGTCGGTCGTGACGCGCGGCAACCGTCTCGCGTTGCGCTGGGACGGCGAGTCGCTCGCGAAGGTGCTGCGGCCGCGGCTCGGCAAGTGGATCGTGCGTGCGCACAACGCGCAGTTCGCGGTGCAGGGTGACGCGGTAAGCGTCGTCGCGTCGAAGCCGGGCCGGGATCTTTCGGACGCGCAGCTGCAATCCGCCGTGTCGTTTGCGGTGAAGGGCGATCGCGTGCTGCACGTCGAGCTCGGTGCGCACCAGCCGGATCTCACGACGGAGAAGGCGAACGCGCTCGGCATCTCGACCAAGCTCGTGTCGTACACGACTCAGATGGGCGTGTCGTCCTCCAACCGCATCCACAACGTGCACCTGATGGCGGACTTCATCGACGGGACGATCATCAAGCCCGGCGCGAAGTTCTCGTTCAACGACGTCGTCGGCCCGCGCACGGCGGACCGCGGGTTCCTCGAAGGGCAGGAGATCATCGGCTCGCTCGTGCTGCCGTCGATCGGCGGCGGCGTGTGCCAGACCGCGACGACGCTGTTCAACGACGCGTTCGAGCTCGGGTTGCCGATCCTCGAGCGGACGAACCACAACCTGTATCTCGCGCACTACCCGCTCGGCCGTGACGCGACGGTGTCGTGGGGCGGCCCGGACTTCCAGTTCCGCAACGACATGAAGCACGCCCTGCTGATCAAGGCGTCGTACACGGATCAAACGCTGACGTTCACGGTCTACGGCACGTCGGAGGGCCGGCGCGTCGTGTCGCACACGAGCCCGCAGACGAACTGGACGCATCCGTCGATGAACTACGCCGTCGACCCGAACGCGCCGCGCGACTCGGTGAAGGTCGTCGCCGGCTCCGGCGAGCTCGGCTTCGACATCACGGTGACGCGCAAGGTGTACGCCAAGGACGGGAAGCTGCTGCGGCACGACGTGTTCAGGTCGCACTACATCCCGGACAGCCCGACGACCGTCTACGGCCCCGGCAAGACCCCGCCCGGCCCGTACATCGTCATTCCCTCGACGCTCTAGTCACACTCCTGTCACGCGACCTGGCACGGACACGGCTGTGCCCGGAAATGTGCGCCGAGCGGGGCGGCGTCACACTCTTTTCGCGAAGTTGTTGCAGTTCCGTTCAGGAACCTGGCACCGACGTGGCCGGTTACTGCGCGTCCTCTTTCGCCGCGGTGTGCGGCATGTCCGCGCAGCGCTTCTCGTAGCAATCGAGGACGAGCTGCACCGCTTCGTCGGCGTCGTCCGTGACGTGCAGCAGCTCGATGTCGTCCGGCGAGATGAGCTTCTCTGCAAGCAACTCGTCGCCGACCCAATCGAGCATGTCCTTCCAGAACGCCTTGCCGAACAGGATCGTCGGGAAGTGCATGACCTTGCCGGTCTGGATCAGCACGAGCGACTCGTAGAGCTCGTCGAGCGTCCCGAACCCGCCTTCGAAGATGACGAACCCTTCCGCCGGGCGCACGAAGCACACCTTGCGCGCATAGAAATGGTCGAAGGTGTGCGAGATGTCGAGGTACGGGTTCGGTGCCTGCTCGTGCGGCAGCTCGATGTTGAACCCGACCGACAGCCCGCCGCCCTCCTTGCAGCCGCGGTTGCCGCCTTCCATGACCCCGCCGCCGCCACCGGTGATGACCGCCCAGCCGGACTCGGCGAACTTTCGGCCGACCGCGCGCGCGGACTCGTACGGCGCGGAGCCCTCGGCGACACGCGCCGAGCCGAACAGCGTCACTGCCGGCCGGTCGATCTGCGCGACCTTCTCGAACCCGATCCGGAACTCCTCGGCGATCTTCGCCACCGACTGCGCAATGTCGTCGGTGGCGGGGTGGTCGAGGATCTGGCGGTCGTCGGTCACAGACGCGACTGGTGGACGTGCGACGCGACCATGCCGACGATCAGCGCCGCCGCCGTCGCGATGTACAGCGCGTACGCCATCGCGGCGTAGCGCCCGCCGCCGCCGCGACGCAGCCAGCCTGCCGACCGCCACACGGCGCCGCCGTCGAAGAACCCGATCGGCACGAGGTTGATGAGGTTCAGCAGGAAGCCCCAGTACGCGAGCGCCTGCAACAGCAGCGAGTGGTCGGCGCGCGCGACGACGTAGAAGACGAGTGACGCGAGCCCGCCGAAGATCGGCCCGGCGATCGCGACCTTCGCGGTCTGCCACGGATGGCCGCGCGTGTACTTCACGTACGCGCCCATGAACGGCACGAAAACCGGCAGCCGCGGGTTGAGCCCTTCGCGCTTCGCCTCGATGTAGTGGCCGAGCTCGTGCAGCAGGAGCAGCGCGACGAACCCGACGCCGAACTTCCAGCCCCAGATCAGTGCGTAGCCACCGATCGCGATGAAGATCGAGCCGAACTTGAGCAGCAGGAACGACCACTTCGCCAGCGCGACCGCGGCGGCGACGAGCGGCCCGAAGATCGCGCGCAGGCGCTGGCGCCAGTTCGGGCCGGTGCGAATCGGGTTGTACTGGTAGCCGCCGTCGCTCATGAGCCCTTCCCGATCCATTCCTCGCCGCCGGCGTACACCTCTTTCTTCCACAGCGGCACGTGGTCTTTCAGCCGGTCGATCGCGTCGCGGCATGCGAAGAGGGCGGCCTGGCGGTGCGGGGCGGAGACGGCGATCACGACGGAGGTGTCCCCGATGTCGACGCGCCCGACACGGTGATGGATCGCCACCGCGCACAGCTCGTATCGCTGCGCCAGCTCTGCGGCGATCTCCTCCATCGTCTGCTCTGCCATGCCCTCGTACGCCTCGTACTCGAGAAATGAGACGTCCCGGCCTCGCGATTCCTTGCGTGTCGTGCCGGTGAACGTGGCGATCGCGCCGGCGGAGTCGGAGCGCACCTCGTCGACGACGCGGTCGAGCGAGAGCGGCTCGTCGCTCAGCAGGAAGGCGCCGCCGGACACCGGTGGGATCAGCGCGACTTCATCGCCGTCGGCGAGCGCGGTGTCGCGCGGCGCGTACTGCTTGTTCACGGCGTACAGCAGCCCTCCCGGCTCGTCGCCGAGCTCGAGTGCGGGCCAGATGTCCGCGACGGTCGCCGCTTCGATCTCGCGCGTCGCCCAGCCTGCGCGCTCGCGCAGGCCCGCGAAGAGACGCACGGTCACGCGCTCCACGCCACGCCCCAATCGTGGTGGCCGTAATAGCCGAGGCTGTAGCCGAGGTTCGCGATCGGCCCTCTCACCTTGCCGGTGCTCCAGAGCATGAGGCGACCGTACCCGTTGCGCTCCCGTACGAAGAGCAGGGCATCGCTCGCGCGCGCCCACACGGGCGACTCGTCGGCGAAGCCGGGTGGAGGAACGTCGAGGACGCTGCGCGTGCCGTCGAGCCCCACGCGCCAGAGCTGCCAGCGCGTGTGGAAGAAGCCGGCGTCGACGCTCGAGTGCTGTGCGAGCACGGCGACCGCCGTCGCGTCCGGCGAGCACGCGGGTGTCGAGAACGACAGCGACCGGTCGGCCACGAGCGGATGCGGCCTCCAGTCCGGGGGCGCGGACGCGACGAGCTGCTTGGCGTGAATTGCGACACGGTCGCGTCCTTCGATCCAAACCAAGTGTCCGCCGCACCAGGTCACGTAGTCGGGGTACGGCAGCATCATCCCGAGCGTGCGGGTGCGCCCACCCGCCACCGGCACCTCGTGCAGTGGCAGGCCGTCGGCGGCGATCGAGGCCGACCCGTCCGGATCGATCGCGAAGAACACGGTGCCGCCGCCGATCGCGAGGAGGATGATCGGCCCGTGAGCCCACGACACGACCTTGTAGTACTCGCTCACCGTGAAGACCGGCCGGCGTCGGTGGGTGCGCAGGTCGGTGACCCAGATCACCTGCTTTGCCGTCTTTCCGTGGCCCGTCGCCCGCACGGTGGCGATGTAGCGAGCTGTCCTGACCGGCGCCGCCCGCGGGCGGGGCTTGCCGATCGTGCGATCGACGCATGTCGCAAGCGAAACGTTGTGGACAAGGCCCGCGCGCGCGAACTGGGCGCTGCCAAGCGTCGGGTCATGGGGACATCCGGCCAGCGCGACCGCGACAAGCGCGAGGGCGATCACCCTGCGAGCATACTTTCGGCGTGGCGGCGACCGACAAGCGCGAGACCGAGTCCGGCATCGAGGTGAAGCCGGTCTACACCGGCGACGACGCGACGACTCCGCTCGAAGGCCCCGGCGAGTACCCGTACACGCGCGGGCCCTATCGCGACATGTACCGCGGCCGGCCGTGGACGATCCGCCAGTACGCGGGCTTCTCGTCCGCCGAGGAGTCGAACGCGCGCTACCGGTACCTGCTCGACCGCGGGCAGACAGGACTGTCGATCGCGTTCGACCTGCCGACGCAGCTCGGTTACGACAGCGACGACCCGCGCGCGCTCGGCGAGGTCGGTCGCACGGGCGTCGCGATCAACTCGATCCAGGACATGGAGATCCTCCTCGGCGGGATTCCTCTCGACCAGGTATCCACGTCCATGACGATCAACGCGCCTGCATCGCTGCTGCTCCTGCTCTACGAGCTCGTCGCAGAAGAGCAAGGCGTCGGCGGCGACAAGCTGCGCGGGACCGTGCAGAACGACATCCTCAAGGAGTACATCGCGCGCGGCAACTACATCTTCCCGCCGCGCCCGTCGATGCGGCTCACGACCGATCTCTTCGCCTACTGCGCGGAGCGCATCCCGTCGTGGAACACGATCTCCATCTCGGGGTACCACATCCGCGAAGCCGGATCGACCGCGGTGCAGGAGCTCGCGTTCACACTCGCCAACGGCATCGCGTACTGGGCGTCTGCCGTCGACGCGGGGCTCAGCCCAGACGAGTTCGGTGCGCGGCTCTCGTTCTTCTTCAACGCGCACAACGACTTCTTCCAGGAGGTCGCGAAGTTCCGCGCCGCGCGCCGCCTGTGGGCGCGCATCATGCGTGAGCGCTTCGGCGCCACGAATCCCAAAGCCCTCGCTCTGCGCTTCCACGCGCAGACCGGCGGCTCGACGCTCACCGCGCAGCAGCCGGAGAACAACATCGTGCGCGTCGCGATCCAGGCGCTGTCGGCGATCGCAGGCGGCGCGCAGAGCCTGCACACGAACTCGTATGACGAGGCGCTCGCACTGCCGTCGGAGCACGCAGCGACGATCGCGCTGCGCACGCAGCAGATCCTCGCGCACGAAGCGGGCACGACTGCCACCGCCGACCCGCTCGGCGGCTCGTTCTACATCGAGTCGCTGACCGACGAGCTGGAGGCGCGCGCGTGGGAGCTGATCGAGCGCATCGACGAGATCGGCGGCGCGGTCGCCGCGGTCGAGGCCGGCTTCGTGCAAGGCGAGATCGAGCAGGCGGCGTTCAAGTGGCAGCAGGAGGTCGAGTCCGGCGACCGCGTCATCGTCGGCGTCAATACGTACGCCGCCGCCGAAGAGGACCCGATCAAGCTGCACAAGCTCGACCCCGAGGCCGAGCGGCGGCAGGTCGAGCGCACGGCGAAGCTGCGCGCCGAGCGCAACCCCGGCGAAGCCGACGCAGCGCTCGCGCGCGTGCTCGCTGCCGCGCGCGGCACCGAGAACCTGCTCTATCCCATGCGCGACGCGCTTCGCG
>DASZBP010000224.1:0-4770 GCA_035943915.1 Gaiellaceae bacterium
GGAGGAGCTGCCGGACGCGACGTACATCTACCGCGTGCTGATGGGCATGGGCGAGCGCGGGTTGCTGCAACAGTTCGCCGCGGTGCTCTGGGGACGGCCGAAGGCGTGGAATTTCGAACATCGCAACGGCCCGACGGAGAAGCAGGCGTACATCGGCGCGCAGCGCGAGGCGGTCATCGCCGCGCTGGAGGAGTACAACCCCGGAGTCCCGCTCGTCTTCGGCGTCGACTTCGGCCACACCGATCCGCAGTACTGCCTGCCCTACGGCGGGCGTATCGAGATCGACCCGGCCGCGCGCCGAATCGTCGTGGAGTACTAGGCCGACTTGCTGTACTCGACGCGCCGCCCTGCGGGCACGTAGCCGAGCCGGCGGTTGATCGTGAGCATCGGCGCGTTTGTCTCGTCGTTCGTCGTGAACATCTGCGTGATGCCGTTCGCTGCTGCCCAGTGGATCGAGGCGAGCTTCGCTGCGACCCCGAGCCCCCGCCCGCGAAACTCGCGCAGCGTGCCGGTGTACATGTTCGTTGCGCGTCCGGTCTCGAGGTCGGCCCCCAGCAGCGAGAGCGCGGCAGCCTCTCCGTCGGCGTACGCGATGAACGAGCCGCTGCGCTGGAAGAGCGGCTCGTTCAGAACCCACTCCTCCCATTCGTCGTACGGGATCGACGTGATCGGCTCGTGCTGGGGGATGTCGGCGGACGTCGTCTCGTCGATGCGGTGCGCGTCGCGCAGATCGGCATCGTCGAGGGAGCGGACTTCGACGCGGGGCTGCTCGGAAACCGTCCGCGGGTCGAGCGCGGCAAGTTGCTCGGCGCGCGTCTCGGCGTACCCGCGTGCGTGCGCGAAGCGGACGCCGTCGTCCGTCTCGTAGAAGTCCGTCACGATCGCGGACGGGTCGAGCCCGTCGACGTGCTCGTGCGCCAACTCGTACAGCGCCGCGCCGATGCCCCGGCCGCGGTGTGCTGGGGCCACCATCACGAATACCTTCGCCGCTGTCCCGCCGAAGAAGTTCAGGAACCCGACCGACCGCCCGGCGATCTCGCCGTCCACCTCTGCGACCCAGGTCCGGGCCTGCGCTCGTTCCGGCGTCGTCAGCTGCGTGTGCAGCCACGAGGCGGGTGTGATGATCGCGGTGGGCTGCGAAGCGCGAATCAGCGCCGCCATCGCCTCCGCGTCGCGTTCCGGCTCGATGTCTCTGATGGTCATACTCGGCATGGTGCTTGCCGCAATCTTGACGATCGGCAACGAGATCGTGTCGGGCGACGTCCCGAACACCAACGCGACGTGGATGGCGCAGCGGCTCGAGCGCCTCGGGGTGAAGGTCGTGCTGATCGCGGCGATCCCGGACGAGGAGGAGCGCATCGTCGAGCTCGTGCGCCGGGAGTCGAGCCGCGTCGAACATCTCTTCGTCACCGGTGGCCTGGGCGGGACGCCCGACGACATCACGCGCGAGGCGATCGCCGCCGCGTTCGCGGTCGAGCAGGAGATCGTGCCGGAGCTCGCCGACGACCTGCGCGCGCGCTTCAAGGGCTCGCCGGAGTACGCGGCGCGCTGGGCGGCGCTCCCCAAGGGCAGCCGCATGCTCGAGAACCCGCTCGGCGGCGCGCCCGGGTTCCACATCGCGAACTGCTGGGTCTACCCGGGGTTGCCGAGCGAGATGGAGGCGATGTTCCAGCGGTACGAGGAGGAGCTGCGCGCCGATCGCCCGATCCACGTCTGGCGTCGCAAAGAGCGGACGCGCGAGTCGACGATCGCGCCCGCGCTCGAGGAGGCGACCGACCGCTGGCCGCTCGTCTCCGTCGGGTCGTACCCCGCATTTCAGCCCGACGGGCCGGTCGTCGAGATCGTCGTCAAGTCGTCCGACGACGACCAGTTCGACGAGGCCGTGGCCTTCCTGGACAGCGAGCTCGACCGCCTCACCTGATCGCTAACCTCGAAGGGTGAGTGTCGCCCAGCCCGAGCAGTACCTCGCCGACCTGAATCCCGCGCAGCGGGAGGCGGTGCTCACGACGGAGGGGCCGGTGCTCGTGATCGCCGGCGCGGGCTCCGGCAAGACACGCGTGCTGACGCATCGCGTTGCGCACCTGCTCGCGGCGAACGGCGTGAAGCCGAACGAGATCCTCGCGATCACGTTCACGAACAAGGCCGCGGGGGAGATGCGCGAGCGGGTCGAGAAGATGCTCGGGCCGATCGCGCGCGCGATCTGGATCCTCACCTTCCACTCCGCCTGCGGCCGCATCCTGCGCAGCGAGGCTGAGCGGCTCGGCTACCGCTCGAACTTCACGATCTACGACCAGGCCGACCAGGTGCGCGTCGTCAAGGACTGCCTGCAGGAGCTCGACCGCGACCCGAAGCGCTTCGTGCCACGCGGCATCCACTCGCAGATCTCGAACGCGAAGAACCAGCTGATCGGCCCCGACGAGTACGCCGCGCGTGTCGCGAGCTTCTACGACCAGACGGTCGCCGACGTCTACGGGATGTACCAGCGCAAGCTGTTCGCGTCGAACGCCGTCGACTTCGACGACATGCTGATGCTGACCGTGCAGGTGCTGCAGCGCTTCCCGGAGGCGCGCGAGAAGTGGTCGAAGGCGTTCCGCTACATCCTCGTCGACGAGTACCAGGACACGAACCATGCGCAGTACGTGCTGCTGCAGCTGCTCGCCGGTCACGGGAACCTGATGGCCGTCGGTGATCCCGACCAGTCGATCTACTCGTTTAGGTCCGTCGACATCCGCAACATCCTCGACTTTGAGCGCGACTTCCCGAACACGAAGGTCATCCCGCTCGAGCAGAACTACCGCTCGACGAACACGATCCTGCAAGCGGCGAACGGCGTGATCGAGAACAACCGCGAGCGCACGGAGAAGCACCTCTGGTCCGACCTCGGAGAGGGTGAGCCCGTGCACGTCGTCGAGTGCGAGGACGAGCACGCGGAAGCGCGCTTCGTCGCCGCCGAGATCGTCGGTCTGATCGAAGGCGGGTTCAGCGGCACCGAGATCGCGGTCGTGTACCGCACGAACGCGCAGAGCCGCGTGCTCGAGGACGTGCTCGTGCGCCAGGGCGTCGGCTACCAGGTGATCGGCGGCCCGAAGTTCTACGAGCGGGCGGAGATCAAGGACGCGATCTCGTACCTGCAGGTGATCGACAACCCGTTCGACGCGGTGTCGCTGATGCGCGTCGCGAACCGCCCGCGCCGCGGCATCGGCGACACGTCGCTGCAACGGCTCGTCAGCTATGCGACGGGTCTCGACATCTCGCTCTGGGAAGCGACCGCGACGCCGGAGGTCGCAGGCGTCGCCGCAGCGGGATCGCGCGCGATCGGCGCGTTCCGCAACTCGATGGAGTCCGTGATGGCGACCGCGACCGACGCGGGCGTTGCCACGATCCTCGAAGCGGTGCTGCAGCGCTCCGGCTACATCGAGGCGCTGGAAGCGGAGCGCACGATCGAGGCGCGCGGCCGGCTCGAGAACCTCGAGGAGCTCGTCGGCGTCGCGCAGGAGTACGAGGAGAACGCGCAGGAGCCGTCGCTGTCCGGCTTCCTGCAGGAGATCTCGCTGTACGCCGACCAGGATGCGCTGCGCAACGACGAGGAGAGCGTCGGCAACGTCACGCTGATGACGATCCACAACGCGAAGGGGCTCGAGTACCGCGCTGTGTTCATGATCGGCATGGAGGAGATGGTGTTCCCGCACGCGCGCTCGATCGAGGAGAACGGCGTCGAGGAGGAGCGCCGCCTCTGTTACGTCGGCATGACGCGCGCGAAGGAGCGGCTGACGATGACGCACGCGATGCGCCGCTCGCTGTTCGGGCGCTCCGAGATGAACCTGCCGTCGCGGTTCCTCGACGAGCTGCCGGCGATCGGCATCGAGCGAGAGCGGCTGCGACCCACGTCGTGGTCGGACTACGGCACCCGTGCGCCTGCGCGCGAGTACGCGCCACGGGCAGACGTCCCCGACCTCTCGACCGGCGACACGGTGCGTCACGGCACGCTCGGCACCGGGATCGTCACGCGGATCGAGCCGGGCGGCGTCGTCACCGTGCGCTTCGAGGATGGGGCGGAGCGCCGGCTGATGCTTGAGTACGCCCCGCTCGAGCGCGTAGGGTAGAGGAATGGATATCGAAGTCAGGCCCTGCTCCTCGACGGAGGAGCTCGCCCAGGCCCTCGCCGTGATCGGCCACTACTTCGGGACGCCCGAGTCGCTCGAGAACGCCGAGCGTTTCGCGCAGTGGATCGACGTCGAGCGGATGCACGCGGCGTTCGAGGGCGACCGCGCCGTCGGCGGCGCCGGTGCGTTCTCGTACGACATGTCGGTGCCGGGCGGCGCGACCGTGCCTGCTGCGGGCGTCACCGTCGTCGGCGTGCTGCCGACGCACCGCCGCCGCGGGATCCTGACGTCGATGATGCGCGCGCAGCTCGAGGACTCGCGCGCGCGCGGCGACGCGCTCGCGTACCTGTGGGCGTCGGAGGGGACGATCTACCCGCGCTTCGGCTACGGTCTCGCGGGGCGCATCGGCGCGATGACGCTGCCGCGCGAGCGCGTCGCGTTCGCGAAGCCGTTCACCCCGCGCGGCTCGTTCCGGCTGGTGTCGCTCGAGGAGGCGGCGCAGCTCTTCCCGCCGCTGTACGAGGAGGTGCGGCGGCAGCGCGCTGGGCTGTTCTCGCGGTCGGAGGCGTGGTGGACGACGCGTCGGCTCGCCGATCCAGCGACCGCGCCGGCGCCGAAGAACCGCCTGCTGCTCGAGCTCGACGGGGAGCCCGCGGGCTACGCGCTC
>DASZBP010000225.1:0-4488 GCA_035943915.1 Gaiellaceae bacterium
ATCGACGTCTACGACGGCGCAACGGCGAACGTCTAGAGAGAAGGACTGGCGGGCGGGGGTACGGCTGCGGCTCCCCACCCCCGCCGATGCCTCCCGGCTGAGAGGCGACCAGTCGCCCGGGGTGTTCCCCGCAGAAGGAGAAATCCAAGCATGCGGCTAAACTGGCCGGCGACGCGGGAGTAGCTCAGTTGGTAGAGCATCAGCTTCCCAAGCTGAGGGTCGCGAGTTCGAGCCTCGTCTCCCGCTTGTAGTCCCATCGCCGAAATCGGCTTGGTGAGACCCGGTGTAGGTCCTCCGCCGGCTGAGGTCTACTCCGCACCGAACCGCTGCGGTCCGGGTCCGGCTGGCACCCCGAGGCGTGGTACCGCGGGGATGCCGCAGACATTTCCGCGGGTGCCGCGTGCTCGACAACTCTCGCCGCGTTGGTGCCGGCGCAGGCGCGGCGTAACGGCGCCGCCTCGCTCCTCGGCGCCGGGCAGCTCGAACTAGCCCAACGGTTAGTTACGAAAGCTTATGCACGTCATTAGTGTCCGTAGTGGAAGCGTTGTGGCGCGATAAGCAAGCGGGAGGTCAGGCGAATGAGGAGCTTCACTTTGGCAGGGGGCAAGCGTCGCGTTCTTGCGCTGCTGACCGTCGGGCTGTTCGCGGTTAGCGCCGCCTCTGCCGTGGCGAGCCCGGCTCGGGCGCGTTCTCGTCCTTGACGGCGCGCGCCGGAACCGGATTCACCGTCAACGCGTCGTTCTCCGAGAACGGGCTGTCAGGCGTCATCACATCGGTGAACTACCAGTGGAGCGCCCATATGTATGTCGTCATGGGTTGCAACGGCAAGTCGGTGACCGACCTCGTGGGCGCGGTCAGCGGAACGCTCACCGCCGGCGCCGGAGGCGGCACCGCCAGAGGGTCGTTTGCCGTTCGACTGCCGTCGCTGTCTTGCGCAAACGGGGCTACCCCTAAGCCGATCAAGATGATCGTGCGCAGCATCAAGGTCACCGACAAGACCAATCACCGTCACTCCAAGATCGTTGGCTGGTACGTCTCGAAGAGCTCGAAAGGCGTTACCGCCATGCATCCGTTCGGCGGGCCCGGAGCAGCACTCCGCTCATTGACGTAACGCTGGGTCGCCCGGCGGCGCTCCGTTGCCCCTTCGCACCTCGGCGTCGGGGCAGCGGAGCCGCCGAGCAGTCAGGCCTCGGACTCCGGGCGCTACTTGCATCGCCGAACGTCTCACACTCGTCGTGCGATCCGCAGTGGCGTGTCGTCTTCATGAGCGTTGGCGAACTCTGCATCGCGGAATGCACCCTCCGCACTTGCACGTGACCTTCGTGCCCGTCTGAAAATCGACCCGAGGTTTCTGCACGTCCGCGCACCTTTGTCGTATACGCCGGTATGCACCCCGCGTGGGTGCCCGCAGCGATCACATAGCGGTGAGCCGGCACAGCGAGGACATGCGGCTCTCCTTCGACCGACACGAGCGCACGCCCGTCTTGTGAGCCGCAATAGCGACAACGCTCCCACATGGACACCGGTCGGCAAAGGAGCGGGCGCGCTTGAGCGTTTAGGCGTCATTCCGAACGTTTGGCAGCCAACGACTCTCGAATTCGCAGCCCGCCGTGAGCGCCCTCAAGAAAGAGGCACGGCGAGCCGATAACGCTTCTCGGACGATGGAAGCAGAAGGGGTCAAGCTCACGATGTCGAGCGGCGCAACGCTAGAGCTCTCGCACGACGACATTCAGGCCCTGCTGCGGCTACTCGACGCGGATGCCGATTCCGCGCCAGAGGCCGCGGTGTCGCTTCGCATACGTCTGCTCGGGAGTCGCACTCTGCCGCCGGACGCTTCTCTTGAGCTAACGCTCCCGGAGGAGAACGCGCTGTATCGGGCCTGCGGCCGGGCGCCGCTCGACAACCTGGCATCGACCTAGCGATCGGGAGAGGACAGCTCGGCGATATGTCATCACTCGACGACGCCCAGTACGCGGAGATGCTCGAAGCCATCGAGAGGAGCACCGCGTCAATCTGGTTTCTCGAACAAGAACCCGCCTCCCCGGAACGGGACGCACCTCTCGCGCTCCAACGCGAGCGCCTTGCCACAGCGATGGCATTGCTTCGTAACGTCGAGTCCGGCAGCCACAGAAACTAAGGCCCCGGCGAGCGACATTGGCGTCGCCAGTTCTTCGCAAGATGATCAGCGGAGACGAAGGAGGCTCGGGGTCGTGAGTGAGGGTTTGGTCAGGTCGTGTGCGTGGTGCGGCCGAGTCTGGTCCGCTGGCCGCTGGCTCAGCCCGCCGGAGCCGCCAGCACCGCCGAGTGTGACGGCGACGATTTGCCCGCCCTGCTACGAGCGAGTGACAGCGAGACGCGGTCGAAGGGCGTGGAACCGTAACTCGCGGCCAGCGTCCGGCTGGTCATCGCCAGACGTCACGCCACCGCCGCCTATCTGAAGGAGCGGTTTCGCCGCCGTTACTGCATCGAAGCGCCAGTGCAACCTGCGGGTGCGCCAGGTGGCGCGGTGGAACGAACGAGCCACTTTCCCAAGCTGAGGTCGCGAGTTCGCGCCTCGTCTCCCGCTTTCAGCAGCGGCAAAAAAACGAACGGCCGGAGCGGATCATCAGTCCGCCGTCGAGGATCTTGGTCTCGTTGAACGCTCGATGGACATACACGGCGCCAACGGTGGACGAACCTCGAAACCTAGACTCGTCCTGGACTTGACCCATCTCCCAGCGCTGGGACACTGCGCCTACAGTCAAGCCAATGGCTGCGGCATAGAGTCCGAAGGGGGTTCTTACTTTGCACCGGTCTGCCAGGATCGCAGTCCTTCTCTTTTCAGTTGCCGCGCTCGTCGCGATCGCTTCCGCCGGTAGTGCATTCGGCGGTGCCGTCGGCGGCACAGGGGTCTCGGGTACTCCGACCGTGACGCCACGTTTGATCGACGACAGCTCGCTCAAGGCGGATACATCAATCGTTGGTGGGGCGACCCCGGTTTCGTCGTCGCGGACGATTCCGCATTGGTTCGGCACGTCGCTCGATCCGAACAACGGGGTCACCTACGGGTTCAACATGGTCGGCTCCGACCCGAATGCCTGCTCGCGCAAAGCATGCTCGACGAAGGTGCAGGCCGATATCACGCCACTGATCGTGAACATCGACGGGATGACCTTCGATGGCACGGCGGTCGTGGATCCGACCCTCGCCTCACCGCAGTTCGCGACGAACGACTACGGCTCCACCCCGGCCGCTACGGCGGCGGGCAGCTTCCCATACGCCCCTGCGTTCGTTCGCGGGCCCGGCGGGACGCTCTCGCAGCGTGACAACGGCATCCAACTTCAGCTCGAGGATGCCACGATGCGGGCGCAGTTCAACAAGACGGGAACCCGGAGCCACTACCACCTGCTGCTGCATCCGAACCTCCTGCCGGCTGTCACGATCAACGTGCCGAGCAGCGAGGGCACGCTGATCGTCAGTGGGCGCGGTGTGATCGGGGCCGACATCAACATCAACTGGTGGAGCACGCAGATCAAGCACCTGCAGTCGCAGGCCGACCCGACCCACCTGCCGATCTACCTGACCGATCAGGTGTTCACCTACCTGGACTACGACCCGTCCAATTGCTGCGTGATCGGGTTCCACGGCAGCGAAAATCCGACGGGTGGATCCAACAAGGTGATCCAGACGTTCGCCTGGGCGTCGTGGATTCAGCCGGGGTTCTACTCGCGCCCGGACGGCGGCACCGACTGGGCACTGCAGGACATCCACGCACTCAGCCACGAGGTCTCCGAGTGGGCGGACGATCCGTTCGTGAACAACACGGTCGAGCCGTGGCTGACGCCGACCGCACCACAATATGGATGCACCTCTGTCCTCGAGACCGGTGATCCGGTCGTCGGGATCGGCTTCGCCTCGGGTACGAACTCGTTCGAGCAGGGAGCGAACCCGAACGGGACGCAGAGTGCCGACGGGTACTACCACCCGGAGGACGAGGTGTTCGCGCCGTGGTTCTTCCGGACAGCTCCGAACAACGTGTCGGAGCCGACGCAGAGCCCGTCGCCGAACATCGGCCGCTACACGTTCATGGGCGATCTGAACCCGTTCGCGGGCTTCAGGCAGCCGGCTACCGGCTGCTAGACGCCCCAGCCAGCGCGGGACGGGAGGCCCTTAGGGGCCTCCCGTCCAAGCGACCGTGCTAGAGGTGGAATGCAGTCCGCATGGAGTTGGTGCTTGCGTCGGCGGCGTGGGCGAGTAGAGGCAAGCCCAGCATTTGCTCCGTTGTCTTGAGCAGTGAGTAGTGGTTGAACAGGGTGTTGTTGGCTGTGCCGGCTGGGGTGTACGGGCTGACGATGATCGCAGCGACGTGGCAGCTCTGGTCTGTTGTGTTCGTTGCGCACGACTCGCCTGATGTGCCTCCGTAGCCTTCGTCCCAGGTGATGATCAGAGCCGTCTTGCCGGACTGGTAGGTGGCGCTCGCGGTGATCTTCGGGACCCACGTGCTGAGCC
>DASZBP010000226.1:0-9362 GCA_035943915.1 Gaiellaceae bacterium
CCGGGCCACCGGCAAGGGCGCCCGCTTCCGTGGCATCGCCTGACCGCGCCGACGCGCTCGTCCTCGACCTCGACACGCGGGCCGGGCTTGCGATCGCGCGCGCGCTCGGGCGGCAGGGGCTCCGCGTCGTCGTCGCCTCGCGGGACGGCAGCGCTTCCGGCATGCGAACGCGGTACGCAATCGGCCACGCCACGCTCCCCGAGCCGGAAGACGACTTCGCGGCGTACGCCGACGCGATCGTCGCGCTCGTGCACCGCCATCCGGTCGACGCGATCCTGCCCTCCATCGACTCCAGCGTCCTTGCGTTGCATCGCCGGCGCATCGAGCTCGGCGATGCTGCGCCGGCAGTCGGCTCGGTCGACGCCGTCGAGACGGCGATCTCGAAGCCGCGCACGCTCGAGCTCGCCGAGCAGCTCGGCATCACGATCCCGCACTCGGTCCATGCACAGTCGAGCGAGGACATGCAGGCGGCGATCGAGGAGCTCGGCATGCCGGTCGTCGTCAAGCCCGACGAGTCATGGCGCGACGACGGCATCGGCGGCGAGCGCCTGGCGCCGATGCTCGTCGGCAGCACTGAGCAGCACGACGCCGCGCGGCGGCTCGCACCCGCGCTGGTGCAGGAGTACGCGCCAGGCGTGCGCGAGACGATCAAGCTCTTTCGCGTCGACGGCCAGGTCGTCGCGCGCTTCGCGATGCGGATCGAGCGCTGCTGGCCGTCGCTCGGCGGATCATCGGTGCTGCGCGAGTCGGTCGAGGCCCCGCGCGACATCCTGGAGTGGTCGGAGAAGCTCGTCGGGGCGATCGGCCTCGACGGCTACTCCGAGGTGGAGTGGCGGAGGCGCGAGGACGGCCAGCCGCTGCTGATGGAGGTCAACCCGCGCCTGTCGCAGTCGGTCGAGCTCGCGATCCGCGCCGGCGTCGACTTCGCGCGCATGCAGCTCGAGTGGGCGCGCGGCGGGCGTGTCGAGCCGGTCGGGCCCCACCGCACCGGCATGCGTCTCGGCTGGCTCGCGGGCGACGCGCGCCTCGGGCCGTCAGGGCTGCGCGACTACGTGCGCGGCGCGCACATCGAGGGTGTCGCGCTCGACGATCCTGTGCCGATGCTCGGCGCGGCCGCGTTCACCATCAGACACCTCGGAACTCGGTTCCTCTCCGCGTCGCGACGCTGATCGCGTCGAACACGCGGTGCTTGAGGCGGTCATTGCCGGCCGACTCGCGCGGCGGCCGCGGCTTGACCACGCGCGTCTTGCGGAGCATCCAGTTGACGTCCCACACCTTGCGGTCGCGAATGTCTTCGACGGTGAAGAAGCCGACCTCGAAGCTCACCGCCGGGTCCGGCCCCGGATGCTCGAGCCAGTGCGGCCACCGCGGCGGCGCCGCGCACGCGTTGCCGGGCGCGAGGTCGAACGTCTTCCAGATCTCGAGCTCGCGCCAGCGCAGGAAGTGGCCGCCGTGCAGCAGGTTCTCGTGCTCCTCCTGCGAGAGCCCGCTCGGCCAGGAGAAGTGCCAGACGTTGCGACCGCCGACGCCGACGTTGATCTGCGTCTCCGGGTCGGCGTGCAAGGCGACCGGCCCCTCCGGCGAGAAGATGCGGATGTTCGCCACGAGGTGAAAGAGACGCTGCGAGCGGTCGATCCCCGCCGCGTCGAGCACCTTGTCGCGCGCCGCGCCGTACTCGGGCGCCCACTCCGGCACGTCGCTGAACCACACGTGCAGCTTCCGCGCCGCGAGCTCCTCGGCGAGCGGCCGCTCGAGCGGGATCAGCGGCGGGTCTTCCTTGCGCTCGAAGCCCGGGTCGGCGTCCTGCGCGCCGGCCTTTCCCTGCGCGACGCCGCGGTGGTAGAGCGCGTCGAGCGCATCGAGGGTGAAGAGTCCCGGGTCGAGCTCGACGTCGAAGCCGAACGGCGTATCCATCCCCCGCGGTGTTACCCGCGGTTGCGTTCCCAAACGATCCGCAGGCCGTGGAGCGTCAGCTCCGCGTCCACGGCGGTGATCGTCCGGGAGTGCGGCGCGATCAGGTCGGCAAGCCCGCCCGTCGCGACGACCGGCGCGTCGGGCGCGCCCAGCTCGTCGCGGATGCGGTCGACGATCGCGTCGACCTGCCCCGCGAAGCCGTAGACGAGCCCCGACTGGAGCGCGGCAACCGTCGTCTGGCTGATCACGCGGTCCGGCGCGACGAAAGGCACACGCGGCAGCCGCGCGGCGCGCGCGAAGAGCGCGTCCATCGAGATCTCGACGCCCGGAGCGAGCACGCCGCCGGCGAAGTCGCCCGCCGCGTTCACGACGTCGAAGTTCGTCGACGTGCCGAAGTCGACGACAACGCACGGCGCGCCGTGCCGCACGCGCGCAGCAACCGCGTTCGCGATGCGGTCGGCGCCGACCTCGCGCGGGTCGTCGTAGCGGATGGCGATCCCGGTCGAGACGCCAGGCCCGACGACCAGTACATCTGCGCCGGCCCAGCGATCTGCGAATGCCTCGTACTCGTGCACGAGAGCCGGCACCGACGAGCACAGCGCGATCCCGTCCAGCGTCTCGAGGTCGACGAACGCGCGCAGCACGACGGAGAGCTCGTCGGCCGTGTTCGAGCGGTCGGTGCCGATGCGGAACTGCTCGGACAGCGCCTCGCCCTCGAACAGGCCGAAGACCGTCTGCGTGTTGCCGACGTCGATGGCGAGCAGCAAGAGGGCGGCCTAGAGGTCTTCGATCTCGCTGCGGCCTTCACCGATGCGCTTGGCGAGCGCCTCGGGCGTGAAGACCGGCTCGTCGCCCTCGCCGCGGAGCTCCTCGATCGTCACGTCGCTCGAGGTGTAGACCTCGGCGCGCGGGATCATCCGCGTGGGGCGGTTCTTGTCCCACACCCACACGTCCTCCATCTTCAGCTGGAAGAACGGGTAGCCGGGCTGCGGGATGTACTGGAAGTCCAGCCTGTTGCACAGGTACGTCGCATCCTGGGTCAGGACGCAGTAGCGGAAGAGCCCGAAAACGGCGCTGTACTCCTTCTTCAGCCGCAGCTCCGCCTCGGCCTCGAACTCGTCGAGCTCGTCGAGGTGGCTCACAGGTTGGATTGTAGCCCTGCGAGGAGTGCCTGAACCGTGCCGAAACCGGGTATTTCCCGCGACGGAGCCAGCTCGGCGAGCGGCTCGAGCACGAATAGGCGCTCCGCGAGCCGCGGATGGGGCACCTGGAGGCCCGGCTCGTCGATCACGGCGTCGCCGAAGAGCAGCAGGTCGAGGTCGATTGTCCGCGGTCCCCACTGAGGGCCCACCCGCTCGCGCCCGAGGCGGCGCTCGACGGCGAGCAGGTGCACGAGCAGCTGCTGCGCGGTCAACGGCGTGTCGATCTCGGCCACGGCGTTGAGGAAGCGCGGCTGGTTCTCGTAACCCCACGGTTCCGTCTCGACGATCGCCGAGAGCCGCTGCGCGCCGACCAGCTCGGCCGCGCGGCGGATCGACGACTCGCGGTCGCCGAGATTCGCGCCGAGTCCGACATACGCAAGCGTCACGGCAGCTCGACGGTGACGGCGGAGTACTCGACCGGCATGTCGCCGGGCCGCTTGCGCACGCGGACGGAGACGTGTGCCGGCGAGAACGCGCGATACAGCTCCCCGGCGGTCGCCATCGCAAGCGCCTCCAGGAGGTCGAAGCGCCGCGCGCTCACGTCGCGCACGACGTCTGCGACGAGGCGGTAGTCGACAGCGTCGTCGATCCGGTCGGTCGCGCCCCGGTCGCCCACGTCGAGCCGCACGTCGAACCAGAACAGCTGCCCGTCGCGCCGCTCGCTCTCCAGCACGCCGTGGTAGCCGAACACCTCGAGGCCGTGCAGCTCGACGATCATCCCGCGATCGCCTTCGCAGCCGCGAGCGCCTCGACATGCTCGCGCACGTCGTGCACACGGAGAATCGCCGCACCGCGGTCGTACGCTGCGACGGCTGCGCCGACGGACGCGGCCGTCGTGCCGACCTTCGCGCCGCTGAGCGCACCGAGCGTGCTCTTCCGCGAGAAGCCGACCATTACCGGCCGCCCGATCGCGCACAGCTCGTCGAGGCGCCGCACGAGCTCGAAGTTGTGCGCTGCGGTCTTGCCGAAGCCGATACCGGGGTCGATGCACACCATGCGCTCGTCGATCCCCTGAGCAACAGCGAATGCGAGGCGCTCCTCGAGGAACGCCTTCACCTCGGAGACGACGTCGTCGTACCGCGGTTCGACCTGCATCGTCCGCGGCTCGCCCTGCATGTGCATCAGGCAGAGGTAGCAGCCCGCGTCCGCCACGATGCCGGCGAGGCCCGGATCGCCGCGCAGCGCAGTGACGTCGTTGACGAGCTCGGCGCCCAGCTCGAGCGCGCGGCGCGCGACTCCAGCCTTCGACGTGTCGATCGACACCGGTGCGCCGGTGAGGTCCGCGATGACGGGCTCGATGCGCGCGATCTCCTCCGCGGCGGTCACGCCTTCCGAGCCCGGCCTCGTCGACTCGCCGCCGACGTCGATGATCGCCGCGCCGGCGTCGAGCATGCCCCACGCCTCGGTGACCGCCGGCTCGACGCGGAAGTGCACGCCTCCGTCGGAGAACGAGTCGGGCGTGACGTTGATCACGCCCATCACGGACGGCCGCGGAAAGCGCACCTCGACCGGGGGACGGTTCGCCATCCCGGTAACTCTGGCTGAACCGACGCGGGTTGGCGCACGGAGAGCTCGCCGCCCAGGGCGGGCGGCACGCGCGCCCTGGGCGGGTTGGAAAGCCGGAGTCGCCGTCTAGGCGAGTTTCTTCTGCAGCTCTTGCTCGACGAGCTTGCCCGGGTCGAGCCCCAGCTTCTGAAGCTCCTGCGCGTGCTGCTCGTGATCGATCTTGGCGGGAAGCTCGGCGATCAGCTTCTGCGCTTCCGCGCCGCGTCCCGCCTTCACGAGCTCCTGCTCGATGAGGTGTGTCGATATCTCCATGACCGGGACAACGGGACCGCGTGCCGCCTGGTTACGCTGGCTCGATGCTCGAGCGGAGGCGCGACGCGGCGGCTGCCGCCTGGAACCTCGACGGAGATCTTGTCCTGGTCGCGGCGGGTGACGAGATCCCCGTACCCGGAAGAGCCGACCGCGCGTACCCGTTCAAGGCGCATTCCGAGTACTTCTGGCTGACCGACCGCGAGCGCCCCGGCGGTGTCATCGCGTACGACCCCGCGCAGGGCTGGGTGGAGTTCGTCGTGCCGGTGACCACCAACGAGCTCCTCTGGACGGGGCTCGAGGGCGACCGCGAAGGCGTGCCCGACGGGACGCGGCCGCTCGACGAGCTCGAGACGTTTGTCGGAGGGCGCACGCCCCGGTTGCTGGGGGCGACCGGCGACCCCGACATCGAGCTGCGCGATGCGCTCACACGCGCGCGGCGGGCGAAGGACGACATCGAGGTCGAGCGCATGCGCGTGGCCGCCGCCGCGACCGCGGCCGGCTTCGCCGCGCTCGTCCCGCTGATCGAGCCCGGTCGTACCGAGCGCGAGCTGCAGGTCGCGCTCGAAGCCGCATTCCTCTCGAACGACGGCGACTTCCTGTCCTTCGAGACGATCGTGGCTGCCGGCGACCACTCGGCTGTCCTCCACTTCTCGCCGACGCTGCGCGAGCTGCGCAACGGCGAGCTCCTGCTCGTCGACGCGGGCGCCGAGCATCGCGGCTACGCGGCCGACGTCACGCGCACGTACGCCGTCGACGGATCGTTCACGGCAGAGCAGCAGGTGGCGCACGCCGCGGTGCGGTCTGCGCTGGAAGCAGCGATCGCCGCATGCAGGCCGGGCGCGCAGTGGCGCGACGTCCACCGCACGGCGTCGCTCGAGATCGCGGATGGGCTCGTCGAGCTCGGCGTCCTGCGCGGCGACCGCGAGACGCTGGTGGACAGCGGCGCCGTCCGGCTCTTCTTCCCGCACGGAGTCGGCCACATGGTCGGCCTCGGTGTGCGCGACGCGGGCGCGGCGTCGGACGAGCCGAGCTCGCCCGGGCTGCGCCTCGACATCCCCCTCGAGGAGCGGCACGGCTGGACGGTCGAGCCGGGTCTCTACTTCGTCGCGCCGCTGCTCGCGCGCGAGCGCGGCCACGAGGGCGTGAACTGGGAGCGCGTCGACGAGCTCGCCGGCTTCGGCGGCATCCGCCTCGAGCACGACGTGCTGATCACGGCCGACGGCTGCGACGTGCTGACGTCGGCTATCCCGGTCTGACGTCGAACGGCACGACGACCGGAACGAGCCGCGCCGGGTAGCCGTCGCGCTCGTATGCGGTCACGAGCCCGACGAGCTCGGGGACTCGGAACGGCCACGGGTCGACGGTCACGCTTCCGAGACCGTCGAGGGCGAGGCGGAAGCCGCGCACCTCACGCTTCGACGCGCGCTCGAAGCAGAACTCGAACGAGATGACGTCGCACACGTTCGTGATCGCGTCGGCAGCCTCGGCCTGCTCACGTGTCACGCCGGCAACGGGAAGCAGCGACGCGATCACGTCGTCCGCCTCCGCCGTGGCAGCCGGATCGTTGCGCGACAACAGCCGACGCACGTGCAGTGCCGCAACGAGGTCGACTATCGCGTCGTCACCGCGCGGCGCGAATCCGCGGCGCTGAATCTCGATCCACACGTCGTCCGCCACGCTCTCGATGTTGTGCGCGTCGAGCTCGCCGTAGCCACGATCGTGATCGGCAACGCCGCGGACGAACGAGGCGAACGGCAGGTCCGGGCGCTCCGCCCACGCGTATGCGAGCGCGGCTGCGAAGCGCGTGTGGTCGGCCTGCGCGAAGACGATCGGGCGGCGGCGCGACGCGAACGTCAGCTGCTCCGTGCGACGAGGAAGAACTGCCCGCCCAGATAGAGCTCCCAGGGACGCGCCGGGCGGCCAGCAGCCGCCGCGCCGTTCGACGTGCGCTCGACGACGTCCAGCCCACCCTCGCGCGCGAGCGCGACCAGATGCCCCGCACTCGGGCGGTGCACGTACGCGCCGCCGTCGACCGACTCGTCGCGGCGGCGGGGATGCGAGAGCGCCCGCGCAACGAGCCCGGGCAGGAGCCGGTGCAGCGCGTACGGCGTCCGAAACGAGATCAGCACGGCGCCACTGGGCTTCGTCACGCGCGCGAGCTCGCCGAAACACGCGCGCATCGCCTCCGCGTCGAGGTGGCCGACGCCGTTGCACAGGAACGCCGAGCCGTCGAACGTCGCGTCGGCGTACGGCAGGGCGCGAGCGTCACCGACGACGAAGTCGATGTCGAGCCCCTGCCGCTCTGCCGACTCGCGCGCGGCGGCGACCAGCGCGGCGCTGAGGTCGAGCGCCGAGACGCGGTAGCCGAGCTTCGCCAGCGCGAGCGCCGCGCGGCCACCGCCGGTGCCCACCTCCAGCACGCGCGAGCCCGGCGCGAAGTGCCGCTCGACCAGCTTTCGCTCCGAGCGCCAGAGCTCGCCGTCACTGCGGTACTTCGCGACGATGTCGGGACGCTCGTAGAAGTCCCGAACGTCCTCCACGGCTACTCCGCGGCGAGCGAGAACGAGAACGTCGTGCCACGGCCTACTTCGCTCTCGACCTCGAGGCGCGTCCCGTGGGCTTCCGCGATCGACTGCGAGATTGCCAGGCCAAGGCCGGTGCCCGGCATCTCCTCACGCGCGGTGGACGCGCGGAAGAACCGCTCGAACAGCCGCTCGAGCTCGTCGGGCGGGATGCCGATCCCCGTGTCGGCGATCTCGACGTGCACCTGGCCGTCGCCGTCGTGCGCGCGAAGCGTGACGGTGCCGCCCTCCGGCGTGAACTTGACCGCGTTGGCGACGAGGTTGTCGATCATCTGCGCGAGCCGCTCGCGATCCGCGCGCACCGCGGGCACGGGCCTCGCGTCGACCGTCAGACCGACGTTCCGGCCCGTTGCCATCGGCTGCGCCGTGTCCGCAGCCTGACGGAGCAGCTCCGCGACGTCGACGCTCGCCTCGGTCAGCTGCACGCGCCCCTCGTCGAGCCGGGCGACGAACAGGAGATCCTCGACGAGGGTCGCGAGGCGCGTGACGTTGCGCTGGATCACCTCCACGAAGCGCGACTGCGTGGGGCTGAGCGGTGCGTCCTCCGGCAGGAGCTCGACGTAGCCGCGGATCGAGGTGAGCGGCGTGCGGAGCTCGTGCGAGACCAGCGAAAGGAACTCGTCCTTCATCCGGTCGAGCTGCCGGAGCTGCACAAGCCGCGCGCGTCCGGCCGCAACCTGTCCCTGAAGCGTGAATCCGGCGAGCGACCCCACGCCGAGCTGCACGACGACCCCGCGCCAGTTGGTCGTCGGGTACTGCGGATCCCCGACGATGAGGATCGGCAGAACATTCGCCAGCGTCACCAGGAACAGCGTGTACAGCAGGGTGCGGGGTCTGTTCATCAGCGCGACGCCGATGATCGGGAGGTAGAAGAGACCGCCGAAGCCGGACGTGCTTCCGCCCGCGCCGTCGCGCAGCAGCGCGACCATGAGGATGTAGCCGACAGCGACCGGCGGGATCGCGCTCCGGCGGCTGCCCCACTTCCAGAACACGGTGACCAGAACGAGCGCGATTCCAATCGCCGCCGCGATCCCGATCTCCGTCCAATCCTTGGCCCCGTTGACCGGCAGCGACAGCAGCGCGAGGGCGAACGCGACACCCGCTCCGAAGACGAGCGGGACCTGAAGACGAAAGATTCCTACGACGCTTCGGGCTGAGTTGAGTTGCGTTCAAGACCAAGGTCTTGAACGACCGCCGGAGTCGAGATCAACTCGCCTCCGGCTGAGTCGAATTGCGTTCAAGACCAAGGTCTTGAACGACCGCCGGAGTCGAGATCAACTCGCCTCCGGCTCCGGCGGCTGCATCGCGTTCCCCGGTAGCGGGAACGGCCGCGGCTTGATCGCCGGACGGCGCGACTGCTCCGGCTCCTCGGCCGGCGCGGGCGGCGGCTCCGGCGGGAAGACGGCGTCTTCCGACTCGCCGGCGAGCAGGCGCTCGAACTGCTCACGGTCGATCGTCTCGCGGTCGATCAGGATCTGCGAGATGCGGTGCAGGTCGTCGATGTGGTCGCGCAGCACCTTCGTCGCGAGGTCGTGTCCCTCCTCGATGATGCGGCGGATCTCGTCGTCGATCTCGCGCGCGATCTCTTCCGAGTAGTCGGCCTCGTGCCCGAAGTCGCGGCCCAGGAAGGGCTGGCTCGAGTCGCGGCCGAACGTGCGCGGGCCGAGCTTCTCGGACATGCCCCAGCGCGTGACCATGCGCTTGGCGGTGTCGGTCGTCTTGTTCAGGTCGTCCTCGGCGCCGGTCGTGACCTCGCCGAACACGAGCTCCTCGGCGGTGCGCCCGCCCAGGTTCTTGGCCAGACCGTCGAGCAGCTCGGCGCGCGAGCGCATGAACTTGTCCTCCG
>DASZBP010000227.1:0-3954 GCA_035943915.1 Gaiellaceae bacterium
CACGCGTAGACGGCACGATCGTGAAGGCCAACCGCACGCTGCTCGAATGGACGCAGCGCGCGGCCGGCGACCTCGTCGGCCGCATGCGCCTGAACGACCTGCTCGCGCCCGGGGCGCGCATCTACCTCGAGACGCACGTCCTGCCGCTCCTGCACATGCAGGACACGGTGCGCGAGGTGGCGACCGAGATCGTGCGCGGCGACGGCGCGCGCATCCCGGTGCTGATGAACATGGTCCTCGTCCGGGACGCCGAGGGCGCGCCGCGCGTCGTGCGGACCACCTTCTTCGACGCATCCGACCGACGGCGCTACGAACGGGAGCTGCTGCGCGCGCGGTCCGACGCGGAGTCGCGCGCTCGCGCGGCCGTTGCGCTGGAGCACGTGGCGGAAGGCGTGGTGCTCGTCGGCGAGCGAGGAGAGGTCGAGCTGCTGAACCCCGCCGCCGAGTCGATCCTCGGCCTGACAGCGGCGACGGCAGTGGGGCGGCGCCTGACCGACCTGGTCGCAGGCTGGGACACGATCGCCGCCCGCGTCTCCCCGGCCCGCCGCGGGGAGCTGCCGGCACCCGAGGTGCTGCCGCTGGCCGTGGCGGGTCGCGATCGCTGGCTTGCGGTGGCCGCGCTCGACGCGGCCGACGCGACCGTCTACACCTTCCGCGACGTCACGGCCGACCGCGATCTCGACCAGCTCCGCTCGGACATGGTCGCGATCGTGTCGCACGAACTGCGTACACCGCTCACGGGCGCGTACGGCGCGGCCCAGACGCTGCTCGCACGCTTCGACACGCTGTCGGAGGACAGCCGGCACATGCTGCTTAAGATGATCGTCGAGCAGTCCGAGCAGCTCTCGCGGATCCTCGACCGCATCCTGCTCGCGAACGCGCTGGACAGCAACAACGTCCACCCCGACATGGGCGTCTTCGAGGCGCAGTCCGTGGTCGACTCCGTCCTTCAGAACATCTCGCCCGGTGAGCGCAGCCGTGTGATCGTGAAGGCCGACCAGCGCATCCGCGTACGCGGCGACCTCGACCGGCTGCGCCAGGTCGTCGCGAACCTGCTTGACAACGCTTTGAAGTACTCGGCGGGCCCGGTGCGGCTCTGCGTCGACGAGCATGGCGCAAGCGCGCGGTTCACGGTCGCCGACGACGGCCCCGGCGTCCCGCCGGAAGAAGCCGACCGGATCTTCGAGAAGTTCTACCGCCTCGATCCCGCGCAGCGGAGCGGCGTCGGCGGCACCGGGCTCGGCCTCTACGTGTCGCGCGAGCTCGTGCGCCGCATGGGCGGCCGGATCGGCTACCTCCAGCGCGACCGGCGCGGCGCGACCTTCTTCGTCGATCTCGCGCTCGAGCGCTAATCGTTGATTAGTTGATGATATGATCAGGACATGTCAACGAACCTGCAAGCCGTCCTCGACCTGACGCTCGCCCGCACGCTGGTCGCAAAGCACGTCGACGTTCCCCTCGGCCACCACCATGGCGTGAGCCTCGGCGACCTTGCGCTGCTGCTGGAGCTGCGCGACGCGCCGAGCCAGACCTTGCGGCGCGCGGAGCTCGCGCGGCGGCTGGGGATCACCCCGTCCGGCGTGGCGCGCCAGCTCCAACCGCTCGAGCGGATCGGCCTCGTCGGCCGCGAGTCGAATCCGCGTGATGCGCGTCTCGCACTCGTCACGCTGACCGACGCGGGTCGCCTCGTCGCGGACGAGGCGTCGGCGACCGGCGAAGAGGCAGCGACGTCCGCCCTGCGCTCGCTCTGGGGCGACGCCGAGCGCGAGCAGCTCGCGAAGCTGCTCGCGGCCGTGCGCTCCTAGAGGCCGAGCCGCTCGAGCATCGTCGGGTTGCGGCGCCACTTCGGCGACGCCTTCACCTGCAGCTGCAGGAAGACAGGGTGGCCGAGCAGCTGCTCGATGAACGGACGCGCCTCGCGCCCGATCTCGCGCACCATCGACCCGCCCTTGCCGATCAGGATCTGCTTCTGGCTCTCGGTCTCGGTGTAGAGGCGGACGTGCACGCGCTTCTCGTCGATCTCCACCAGCTCGGCGGTCAGCGCGTGCGGCACCTCCTCTCGCGTCAGGCGCAGCGCCTGCTCGCGGACGGCTTCCGCGATGCGCGCCTCGAGCGGCATGTCGGTCTCGACACCGGCCGGGAAATACAGCGGCCCTTCCGGAAGCAGCGAAATGAGGTCGCTGCGCAGCTCGTCGATGCCGTCACCGGTCTTCGCGCTGATCGGATGCAGCGCGTGGAAGTTGCCGAGCTGCGCTGCCGTCTTCATCTGCGTCGCGACGTGACCGTGCTTCAACCGGTCGATCTTGTTGACGACGATGATCACGGGAACGCCGAGCGCGAAGACACTCCGCGCGACGTAGCGGTCGCCCGTGCCGATGTGGTCGCGCGCAGTGACGACGAGCATCACGGCGTCGAGGTCGTCCGCCATCGTCTGGTCGACGCGCTGCTGCATTCGCTCGGTGAGCGTGTCGATCGGCTTCTGCCACCCGGGGAGGTCGACGAGCACGAGCTGCGCCTCGTCGGTCGTGTAGATGCCTCGGATCTGGTGGCGCGTGGTGTGCGGCTTGTCGGAGACGATCGCGACCTTCGCGCCGGTCAGCGCGTTGACGAGCGTCGACTTCCCGACGTTCGGCCGGCCAGCAACGGCGACGAACCCCGACTTCACTCCGGAAGGTTCCACGTGTCCGGCAGGAGGTCGCCGGCTGCGTAGGTGGCGATGGTGCCGTCGCCGCGCCGGAAGCTCACCTCGGCAACCTGCCACTCGTGCAGCCACTGCCGGCAGCCGCCGCACGGTGACGCGTTGATGCCGATCGCCGCGATCTCCCCCGGCCGCACGCCGGCGGCCGCCGCGGCGGAGATCGCGTTCTTCTCCGCGCACAGGCCGAGCGGGTACGCCGCGTTCTCGACGTTCACGCCCACGAACTCTCGGCCATCGGTGGTGCGAAGCACGGCACCGACGCTGTAGCTCGAGTACGGCGCGTAGGCATTCGCAGCGAGCTGCTCCGCGCGCGCGACGAGATCGCTCATGCGAACACCTGGAACACGACGAGGGTTGCGAGCGTCCCGAGCAGGGCGCCGTACGTCACCTCGAGCGTGGAGTGCACACCCGACTCGACGCGCGTCTGCGCAACAAGCAGCGCCATGATCAGCGCGATCGTCGAGATCAGGAAACGGTGCGTGGAGCCGGCGGCGTACGTCGCGGACATCCAGCCTGCGAACGCGAGCGCAGAGTGGCCCGAGGGCAGGCCGCCGCGCAGCGGAGTCCCCCGCCCCGTATACGCCTTCGTCGCGATCACCACGATGACCGTGATGATGAGCGCCGCCAGCGTCAACTCGGCGGGCGCCTGGCGCAGCCGGTCGAGAAGATCGGCGGAGCGGTTTGCGACCTTCCCCGAGAAGACGAGATAGCCGACGCCGACGGCATTCGCGGCGGCGATAAGCACGGCGCCGGCGGCAATGTCCTTTGCCAGCTTCGCCATCGGGTCGAACGAGGTGGTCGCGATGTCGATCGCCGCCTCGACGGCCGTGTTCAGCATCTCCGCGATCAGGACGAACGCGATCGAGAGCAGCAGCGCAATCAGCTCGAGCTTCGTCACGTTGGCGACCAGCGCCGCGACCACGACGACGAACGCGACGAGGAAGTGCAGCCGCATGTTCCGTTGTGTCCGGAGGACGTGGATGATCCCCTCGAACGCGTAGTTGAAGGAGTCGATCAGGTTCGGCGCACGGCGGGCACTCATGCCAGGAGCTCTTCCTCACGGGCTGACATCGCGTCGCCGTGGTCGTAGCCGAGCAGGTGCAGCAGCCCGTGGGCGAGCGGCCAACGCCACTCGTCGCCGACCACCTGCGGGCAGAGCACGACGTCTCCGAGCGCGCGCGGCATGCCGTCCGGCAGCGCGTCGCGGCCGTCGATCGGGAACGAGAGCACGTCCGTGGCCTCGTCGATCCCCAGAT
>DASZBP010000228.1:0-2975 GCA_035943915.1 Gaiellaceae bacterium
CGAGGCGGTCGGATCCGCGCTCGTCGAGCCGTCCTGCACCGCCCCGGTGGAGCCGGTGCTCGTGTTGCCGCCGCCGACCTGCACAGTGCCGGTCGAACCGGTGGCGTTGTTCCCTTCTGCATAGGCGGTGCCCGTCGTCCCCAGCGCAGCAGCGCAGAGGGCGACCGAGACCGCCACGATCAGGCGTCTCATGGAATTGCTCCTTCTCTTCGCGTTTCGGAAGGGCGCCGGTGACCCGCCGGCGCCGAATGCCCTGACGAGCGCCTAGTGCGTCAGTCAGGTCGCTCGAGCGCGAGGAGCGGCTGGAAGCCGAAGAGCGTGAGGATGTCGTTGCGCGCCGTCGTCGGCGTCTCGGGAGGAGCCGTTGCGAGCGCGGAGGTGACGGCGGCGACCACCGGGGCTCCCGCGGCGCCGCCGGCGCCGCCCGAGGCGGAGCCGGCGAGGGACGTCGCGGGTGCGAGCGGCGGAGCCGCGTGGACGCGCGCAGGCGCGGTCTTCGGAGCAGTGCGGCGCGGGACGCGCTCGAGCCGCGGCGCGGTGTGCCGCGCGGCGTGAGCTGGCCGAGACGCTGCCGATGCGGGAGTCGCGGCCCGGGGAGGCGGCGCAACCCGCTTCACGGCGGGGGACGGCCGCACCGTGCGGGCGGGCGCGACCGGGGCTGCGACGACAGGTGCGGTGGGCGCGGGCGCCACGGCGTGCCGGATCGCCGGGGCGACGGCCGCGGGCGGGGACGGAAGCGCGCGCTGCACGGGTGCGATCACCCGGGCGATGGGCCGGGCCGGCCGGGGCGCCGGGACCGGCAGGGGAGGCGGCGCAGGTGCCTGCGCCGCAACGGGCTGAACCTGGGTCGTCGCCTCGGAGACGGCGTCGGTCGCCGTGGTCGCGACGGACGACGCCGTCTCGGTCACGAGTTGGGAGACCCCTGCTGCCGGCGGCGGCAGCGGGATGCCGGTGTCGGCGCGCCCGGTTGTCGCGTGCACCGCCGCGAATGCGGCGGCAGCGCAGAGCGCGCCTGCCATTTTGTGTCCAACCCGGGGAGACCCATTCCCCATCGGCTCATCACCTTCTTTTGTTGCTGCTCTTTCTCGGGCTAGGTGATGCCCCCCAGAAGTATGGTTTCAAACCAGCAAACAGTCCCCGTTTCGGGTGAACTTGCCTGCGGGTCGGTTCGTTCCGATCATCCGGCGGCCACAATGGGACGCAGATGTCAAGTGTCACCGTCCGTTGGCACGCCCGCCTGCTTGGGTCACCGGGGAGGCGCGGAGAAAGAGCAATACGCGCGTCCGGATACAGGCGGGCGTGCCAACGGACGGCGAGGCCCGTCGATCGTTCGCCCTGAATTGTCGCGTGCCCAGGCCGTGAGGAAATGTTCCCTCGGCCTCAACGGTACGAAACGGTTAGCAGGTACGGGCGAACGTCTGTGCCAGTAGCTCTACGAATCGTCTCGCGTCCGCCCCGAACGCAACATGCGCGTTCGGCGCCTCGGCTGCGTGGGTGCGCGTGTCGATTACGGTCTGGCCGACGGTGAGCTCGCCTTGCGTCTCGACGCGGACGTGGAGGTGGCGCGTCTCGATCACCTCGCGGTCGACGAGGTAGGCGATGCACAGGGCGTCGTGCACCGGCGCGGCATCCGCCGTCTCGACGCGATGCCCTGCGGTGTACGCGTCGATGCGCCGTCCGATGAACCGCGCCGCGGCCGTGCCTGCCGGCGTGCCGAGGCCCTCGAACCGGGCGACGTCCTCGCGCGTGACGAGCGCCTGGTGCGTAGCGTCGAGCGGCACGAGCGTCAGGGGGTCGAATCCCGCGGTCAGCGTCATGTCGGCGGCCTCCGGGTCGGCCCAGATGTTGAACTCGCCCGTCGGCGTGACGTTCCCGTGCTTGTAGCCGCCACCCATGATCACGACCTCGTGCACCTTCTCGACGATGTCGGGGGCTACCGCGACGGCAGCACCGATGTTGGAGAGCGGCCCGGTCGGGACGAGCGCGATCGGCTCCGTCGCGCCGCGGAACGTCTCGACGAGGTACTCGACGGCGCCGGTGTCCTGCGCCTTGCTCGTCGCCTCGGGGATCGGCAGCTCGAGCCCGTGCATGTCCGACTTCCCGCCGTAGTCCTTCTTGCCGGGAAAGTCGTGGCGCACGAGCGGGCGCGCGAGACCCGGGTAGACGGGGATGTCGCTGCGACCGATGAAGTCGAGCGTGCGCAGCGTGTTGTCCGTCGTGTTCTCGAGCGGGACGTTGCCGTTCACCGTGGTCACCGCGATCAGCTCGAGGTCGGGGTGCAGCGCGGCGAGCATGATCGCGACCGCGTCGTCGGTGCCGGTGTCGACGTCGAGGATGACCTTCATCGCCGCGAGAGATTACTGTGCGAACATGTGTTCGTGTCCATTCTCCACGCCGATGCGGACGCATTCTTCGCGTCCGTGGAGCAACGCGACGACCCGGAGTTGCGCGGACGGCCGGTGATCGTCGGCGGCGGGGTCGTGCTCGCCGCGAGCTACGAGGCGAAGGCGCACGGAGTGCGCACCGCGATGGGCGGCCGGCAAGCGCTTCGGCTGTGCCCGTCCGCGGTCGTCGTGCGGCCGCGCATGTCGGCGTACACGGAAGCGAGCCGCGCGCTGTACGAGGTCTTCGAAGACCATTCGCCGGTCGTCGAAGGGCTGTCGATCGACGAGGCGTTCCTCGACGTTCGCGGCATGGAGCGCATCGCGGGAACGCCGCGCGAGATCGCCGAGCGGCTCCGGGTCGCGGTGCGCGAGCACGTCGGCATTCCCGTCACTGTCGGCATCGCCGCGACGAAGTTCCTCGCGAAGGTCGCGAGCGCCGTTGCGAAGCCCGACGGGCTGCTCCTCGTCCCGCCCGGTGGCGAAGCGGCGTTCCTGCACCCGCTGCCCGTGGAGCGCGTGTGGGGCGTCGGCGCGGTGACGGCCGCGAAGCTGCGGAGCTGGGACATCGCGACCGTCGGTCAGCTTGCGGCG
>DASZBP010000229.1:0-7162 GCA_035943915.1 Gaiellaceae bacterium
GTCTCGAAGATCGAGCCGTCGATCGAGTTGCGCTTGTTGCCGTACGCGCGCGCGACCCACCACGCGGTGTCCGGCGCGACTTCGACGCGCGCAGTTCCGGCGATGTCGCCGAACTGCCAATCGGCGCGGCCGCGGTACTGCTCGACGTCGAACTCGGGCGGCAACCGGAAGTCGCGCTCGCGGCGTGTCGCGAAACGAATGTCGGAGCGGATGCGCGAGACGCGGAACGTGCGAATCTCGTCTCGCTCCAGGTCGTGCCCGATGACGTACCACGACCCGTTCTCCGGCAGCAGCGCGTACGGGTTGAGCGTGCGCTCCTCTTCACCGTCGCGGTAGATCGACCAGTAGCGGAACTTCACCGTGCGCTGCTTCGAGATCGCACCCTCGAGCTTCCCGAGCCGGCCCTGGATCTCCGGCGAGTAGTCGGGGTCGCGTACCTCCACGCGGCCTGCGGTCGACGTCGGCGGCGCGGAGAGCGAGCCGGCGGAGCGGCCGAGCGTGAGGTTCTGCAGCGCAAGCCGCAACGGCTCTGCGTACGCAAAGCGGCCGTCGAGGAGGAAGAAGCACGTCTGCAGCGCTGCAAGCTCCTCGTCATCGAGCTCGAGCTCCGGCAGGAAGTACCGCTCGGACCGGAGCGTGTACAGCTCCTCGCCGGTGAACTCGTCGCGCTGAGAGTCGAGCGGCACACCGAGCGCCACGAGCTCGGCGCGGTCGGAGTAGAAGCGGCGTGCGAATGCCTCGTCGCTCATCTCCTGATAGCCCTCGACGTTCGACTTGATGTCGCGCGCGGTCAGCGGCCGCCTCTCCGCCATGAGGAATGCCACCAGCGAGAGCTGGCGAATCAATTTGTCTGTGTCGTGGCTCAGCTGTTCCCCTGCCGGCTCCGTCGAGTCCTACGCCGGAAGGGCGAGCCTACAGCACTGAATTACGCAGCGACCTTGCGCTCGAGGTGCTGGTGCGACGGGCAGTAGTCGCGTTCCGGGAGCGGCGTGCGCTGGCACGGCTTCCCCTTGCGCGTCGTCGCACGGCAGCGGGCGACGCCGCCGTCGAACGCGCCGGCCTCGATCTGCTGCTCGACGAACGACACGGCCGCGTCGACGCCCTGCGACACCGACCACGCGACCTGCGCCTGCACGGTGATCGGGAAGAAGCGGCGAATGTCCTGGAAGAGCGCCTTGTCCGGCTTCGCGAAGTAGTGCGGGTCGGCCGCGAGGCGCTCCATCGTTCCCTCGCACGCAGCGAGCACGTCTCTCCGGTACTCGAGCTGCGTGTCGTCGTCGACGTACGGGTCGATCAGATCCTTGATCGAGCGATAAATCGCTCGCGAGTACTGATACATGCAGTTCTGAATGTGCAGGATCCGCTCGTCCATCGGTTCGGCTGTTACCCCTTCCACGTTAGCCGCCTTGCCCGTTAACCACAGGTAAAAACCTCGACTCGCGCGAAGCGCTTGCCGTCGACTCTACCTCGCGGTTCGTGCTGTTACAAACGTCGCCAATACTGGCAACGTCACCCGGCGATTTGCCGGGAGTACGCGGCCCCGAACCCGGCGGAATGCGCGGTCGAGACGCCTGCGTTGGCCTCCGCCTGGGAGTCGTAGATGCCGCTGAACACGACGAAATAGCCTGGCTGGAGGCTGGCGTACTGGCTCGAGTCGAGGATGCCGACCGCCGGGAGCCCCTTGCGAGACGCGCGGAGGGCGGTCGCGGCGGCCGCGGGCCGGCCTGCCGTCTTCGGGTAGGAGACGAGGACGATCGTCCAGCCCGTCTGGCCGGTAGGCCACGTCTGCTTGCCGGACGGCGCGGGAGCCGGCGCTGCCGCGGACGTCGTCGTCGGCGCGAGGACGACGGGGGCCTGCACGGGGATGTTCGCCAGCGCGGTGAACACATGCCCCGAGGTCGAGTGCCGCTCGTGGGACACCACGATCGCACCAGCGGCTCCGAGTGCCGCGACGACGAGCGCAGCCAGCGCGGGCCACACCCAGTCGCCCGGATACCAGCCGACGCGCGTGATCCAGCGGCGGCGCCAGCGCGGCAGGCGGCCGCGAACCGTCGGCAGCGCGTAACCGCACTCGACGCAGAACGCCTGGTCGGCGGCGCGCTCGGCGCCGCAGTGAGGGCACTCCAGCTCGATCGCGCGTAGCGCGGCCGACCGTTCGTCGAGGAGCTCGGTCACACCTTGCCGACGACGGTTGCGTCGATCGACGCGTCTCCGCTGAACGACCGGCCGCAGTTCGGGCAGAACTTCGAGCCGCGCAGGATGGGCGCGCCGCACTCGCAGTGCGGGACGTCGCGCCGCGTGTGCAGCAGCGCGTCGATCTCCGCGAGCCGTGCGTCGATGCCCAGGATGATCGAGCAGCGCTCCGCGAGCAGGTCGTCGCGAAAGCCGCCGCGGCGGTAGAGCTCGACGGTCAGGCCGCCGAGCTCGGCGATTGCCTGCTCGCGCGCCCTGAGGAGCATCCGCCGTTCGCGCCGAAGCACTCCTGCGTGCGGGCGCCGAGGCGCAACCCCCTCCGCGTCCGGCTTCCGACGGCGAAGCGGCATGCGGACGAGTCTACCCGCGGTGCTTCAGGCGTCCCTGCGCGGCGCGGTCTTTCCGACGCCGACCAGGAAGAGGACGATCAGGACGATCCCGATCAGCGCGGCGACCGCGCCGCCCCACGGGAAGACCACGAGGCCGATCAGGCCGAGGATCAGCAGTCCGACGCCGATGCCGAGGATGCCTCCCATGCAGCCTCTTCTACCGGGCGCCCGTCGGCCTAAAACCATCAGCCGAAGCGCGAATGCGAGGATGCGGGAGTGAAAGGCCGCTATGCGATCCCTGCGCTGTGGTGCGTCCTCTCCGCGGCGATGGCCGGGCTGGTCGGCGTTCCGACGTCGCACGACCTCGTGTTCGTCTGGGTCGCGTCGGGCATGGTTGCCGTCTCCGCCGCGCAGCTGAAGCGCCGCTGGGCGCGCTTCCTCGTGGAATGGGCGCCGTTCATGGGAGTGCTGTTCGTCTACGACCGGTTGCGGGGGATCGCCGACGGGCTGCTCTTCCCCGCGCACGAGCTGCCGCAGGTCCACGCCGACCTGGTTCTCGGCTTCGTGCCGACCGTCTGGCTCCAGGCGCACCTCTGGCACGGCGCGGGGCACCTCGAGCCATGGGACTACGCGGTCTGGTTCGTCTACGTGACGCACTTCTTCGCGACGCTCTTCGTCGCGGGCGCGCTGTGGCTGTGGTGGCACGACCGGTTCGCGCGCTTCGCGACGATGGTCTGCGTGCTCGCGCTCACCGGTTTTGCGACGTACGTGCTGTACCCGGCCGCGCCGCCGTGGCTGGCTGCGCGGCACGGCGACATCGGCAGCGCGAATCGCATCATCGCCGTCGTCTGGCCGCACGTGCCGCTCGCGCATTACGGCTCGCTGTTCGAGAAGGGGCAGAGCTACGCGAACAACGTCGCCGCGATGCCGTCGCTGCACGCCGGGTACGCACTGCTGATCGCGCTGTATCTCTGGCGCTACGCGGGGCCGCGCTGGCGGGTCGTGCTCGCGCTGTATCCGCCGGCGATGGCGTTCTCGCTGATCTACACCGGCGAGCACTACCTCGTCGACTGTGTTGCAGGCTGGATCTACGCCGGCACGGCGTACTTCGCGGTGAACTGGTGGTTCGAGCGCCGCCGCGTCGCGGTTCCAGTGTACGAGCCGGTCTTCGCGGACTGAACGTGGACATCCGTCCTACCCACTTCTGCGACGTCACGGTGGACGGCGAGCTGTGGCCGGTGTTCGGGTGGCTGATCGAGCGGCCCGAGGGAAACGTCCTCGTCGACACGGGCATGGTCGACTCGACGCCCGAGCTCGACAAGGAGTGGGGGCCGGTGCTGCGCGAGTGGCCGGAGCTCGGCAACGTTGTGGCGGTCATCAACACGCATCTGCACTTCGACCACTGCGGCGGCAACCGCCGCTTCGCGGGCACGCCGACGTACGTGCAGCGCGCCGAGCTCGAAGCCGCAGTCGCGCCGGACTACCTCGAGGAATGGGTGCGCTTCCCCGGCGAGTCGTACGTCGAGCTCGAAGGTGATGCAGAGCTGTTCGACGGCGTGTCCGTGCTGTTCACGCCGGGCCATTCGGTCGGACACCAGTCGGTGCTCGTCGAGACCGACGAAGGGCTCACGGTGCTGGGCGGCGACGTCACGTACTCGATGCGCGAGCTGATCGACGCCGCCACTCCCTCGATCCAGCGCATCCACGGCCTTCAGCCACGGCGCGTGTACCTCGCGCATCACATGCGACCATGGGAGCCGTGAGCGCGTACATCGTCGATGCCTTCCGGTCGCCGATCGGGCGGAAGAACGGCGGTCTCGCCGCTGTGCGCGGTGACGATCTCGCTGCGCACGTCCTGAACGCGCTCGTCACGCGCGCGGGTGTGGAGCCCGCGGAGATCGAGGACGTGCAGATGGGCTGCGTCACGCAGATCGGCGAGCAGGGCTGGAACATCGCGCGCATGGCGGTGATGGCTGCAGGCTGGCCCGTCGAGGTGTGCGGCACGACGGTCGACCGGCAGTGCGGCTCGTCGATGCAGACGAACTTCAACGCTGCCGCTGCGGTCATGGCGGGGCAGCTGGACGTCGTCGTCTCCGCGGGCGTCGAGATGATGTCGCGCGTCCCGATGGGCTCGAACGGCGGCTCGCTGTCCGACCAGGTCACCGACCGGCACGAGATCGTGATGCAAGGGACATCCGCAGAGCTGCTCGCGCAGGAGTGGGGTCTTTCGCGGGACGAGCTCGATGAGTACTCGCTCGAGTCGCATCGGCGCGCTGCCGCCGCGATCGACGCCGGCAGGTTCGACCGCGAGGTCATTCCCTACGGCGATGTCGCCGTCGATGAGGCGGTACGGCGCGAGACCTCGCTCGAGGCACTCGCCGCGCTGAAGCCGGCCTTCGACCCACAGGGTGTCGTGACAGCCGGCAACTCGTCGCAGATCGTCGACGGCTCCGCAGCGGTACTGATCGCATCCGAGTCCGCGTGCTCGCGTCTAGAGCTCGAGCCGCGCGCGCGGTTCGTGTCGTTCGGGTTGGCGGGCGTCGACCCGACCCGCATGCTCCACGGCAACCCGCCGGCGATGCAGAAGGCGCTCGCGAAGGCGGGCATCACGCTGGACGACGTGTCCGTGATCGAGGTCAACGAGGCGTTCGCGTCGGTCGTGCTGCAGACGGTGAAGGACCTGCACCTCGAGGACCGCATGGACGACGTGAATCCGAACGGCGGCGGCATCTCGCTCGGGCATCCGCTCGGCGCGACGGGAGCGCGGATCACCGCGACGCTGCTCGGCGAGCTCGACCGCCGCAACGCGCGTTACGGCGTCGCGTCGATGTGCGTCGGCTTCGGTATGGCGATCGCCGGTATCGTCGAGCGGCTGTGAAGATCGGAGTCGTCGGACTGGGCGCGATGGGCGCCGGCATCGCGCAGCTCGCGGTCGAAGGCGGGTATGAGTGCATCGGCCGCGAGATGGATGCGGCGCGTGGCGACGCGGCGCGCGAGCGGATCAGGCACTTCCTCACGCGCAAGGTCGAGAAGGGTCAGCTGGAGCAGCAGCAGCGCGACGATGCGATGGCGCGGCTCTCGACGACGACCGACGTGAGCGACCTCGGCGACTGTGACCTCGTGATCGAGGCGGCGTTCGAGGACCTCGCCGTGAAGCAGGAGCTGTTCCGCGAGCTCGAGCGCATGGTTCGCGACGACGCGGTGATCGCGACGAACACCTCCGCGCTGTCGGTGACGCAGATCGCATCCGTGCTCGACAAGCCGGAGCGCGCGGTCGGCATGCACTTCTTCAACCCGGCGCCTTTGATGCCGCTTGTCGAGATCGTGCGCGCGGAGCGAACTTCCGACGACGCGTTCGAGACCGCGTACGCGGTCGGCAAGCAGATGGGGAAGACGCCGATCCGCTGCGCCGACACGCCGGGCTTCGTCGTCAACCGCGTTCTGATCCCGCTGCTGAACGACTGCGTGCGTGTGCTGGACGAGGCGGGTGTCACGCCGGAGGATCTCGACACGGGGATGAAGCACGGCGCCGGCTGGCCGATGGGTCCGTGCGCGCTGCTCGACCTCGTCGGCCTCGACGTGCACGTGCACGCGAGCGAGGCGCTGTACGAGAAGACACGCGAGCCGCGCATGGCCGCGCCGCCGCGCATGGTGCGGATGCTGCAGGCGGGGAAGCTCGGCCGGAAGTCCGGCGAGGGCTTCTACACCTACGAGTAGCGCCGTCCGACCCGCTCCCTAGTGTCGAGCGGCATGGCGATGTGCCATGTCTGCCGCCGCAGCCTTCTCGCCGGAGAGCGCTTCCGCACCTGGCGGTACGCGCGGCGCGACGCGAATGTCTGCACGGTCTGCGAGCCCGTCGCGCGCGGCGAAGGTTGGATCCCCGTGCTCGCCTACGAGCGCGTGCGCGTCGACGGCCTCACGCCGAACGTTCGTCGAGTGGCGTAAGCCGCCGCGCCGCGAACGGCACGGTCGATCCCTGCACGACGACCGACGCGAGCACGACGACGAACACGAGCTCGTAGATCCGCTGCGCGTGGTCGACGTGCTTCACCAGCGCGAAGGACGCGAGCAGGATCGGGACGGCACCCTTCAGACCGCCCCAGACGACGAACAGCTTCTCGCCGGCGCGCAGCCGGACCGGCACGAGTAGGGGCCAGACGCCGACGGGTCGCGCGACCAGCGCGACGAATGCGGCGAGCGCGAGCCCCTCGAGCCAACGCGACGAGGGGAGGGCCGCGATCGCGATCGTCAGCCCGAGCGCGACGAACACCACGACTTCGGCCGCACTCGACAGCGCGTCCTGCAGCCGCGGCCGCGGATGGCCCACGGCGAGCCCCGCGACGAAGACGGCGATGAAGCCCGAGCCGTGCGCGAAAGCCGCGACCGCGTAGACGCAGCCGGCGGCCGCGAGCATCGCGAGCGCGTGACGCTGCGGCGCGCGTTGCAGCAGCCACCCGGCCGCGGCGCCGATCGCGAGGCCGATCGCCATCTGCTCCACGAACGTCTGCACGACGATCCAGAAGGTCGCGTCGTGATGCGTCGCGAGTTGCAAGAGCCCGAGCATGAGCGCGATCCCGACCGGGTCGTTCGCGCCGGACTCGGCTTCGAGGATCGTCTTCGTGCGCCCGGGAATCTCGCGT
>DASZBP010000230.1:0-2240 GCA_035943915.1 Gaiellaceae bacterium
AAGATCGAGTCCTTCCGCACCCAGAAGGAAGTCATCAAGGCGCAGTACTCGGCCGCCGAGGCGCAGGTGAAGATCGGCGAGGCCGCGACCGGCATCGGGCGCAACATGGAGGACGTCGGGCTCGCCGTGCAGCGCGCGAAGGACAAGACGCAGGAGCTTCAGGCGCGCGCGAGTGCGATCGACGAGCTCACCGCCTCCGGGTCGCTGCAGGACTTCACCTCGAGTGGCGACGACATCGACCGCCAGCTGCAGGAGGTCCAGCAGTCGGGCCAGGTCGACGACGAGCTCGCGAAGATGAAGGCCGAGCTCGGCCAGGGCGACGCGCCGAAGGAGATCGAAGGCGCGTGAGCCGGGCTGTCGTCCTCGCGTCGCGTCCCGAGGGCGCGCCGCAGGAGAGCGACTTCGAGCTGCGCGAGCTGCCCGACCCGGAGCCCGGGGAGGGTGAGGTGCTCGTGCGCAACGTGCTCGTGTCTGTCGACCCGTACATGCGCGGGCGCATGACGGGCGTGCGCACCTACGTCGGCGGCTTCGACATCGGCGACGCGATCGACGGGGGTGCGGTCGGTCGCGTCGTTGCGTCACGTGCAGACGCGTTCGCCGAAGGCGACTGGGTGCAGTCGATGCTCGGCTGGCGCGACCTGGGCGTGGCACCTGCCAAGACGCTCACGAAGATCGACGCGTCGATCGCGCAGCCGTCGACCGCGCTCGGCGTGCTCGGCATGCCGGGCTTCACCGCCTGGATCGGGCTCGGCGAGATCGGCGCGATCCAGGAAGGCGAGACCGTGTACGTGTCGGGTGCCGCCGGTGCCGTCGGCTCCGTGGCGTGCCAGATCGCGAAGCTCCGCGGCTGCCGCGTGATCGGTAGCGCCGGCTCGCCGGAGAAGGTGGAGTGGCTGCGCTCGCTGGGCGTCGAGGCGTTCGACTATCGCGAGACGCCGGCGAAGGAGGCGCTCGCCGACGGCATCGACGTGTACTTCGACAACGTCGGCGGCGAGCAGCTCGAGTCTGCGCTCTTCGCGCTGCGCGACTTCGGGCGGGTGATCGCCTGCGGCGCGATCTCGCGCTACAACTCGACGGAGCCCGAGCCGGGGCCGCGCAACATGGCGTTCGTCGTTTCGAAGCGGCTGCGCATCCAGGGCTTCATCGTCACAGACCATTTCCCGCGCTTCCGCGAGTTCCTCGCAGAAGTCGGCCCGTGGGTCGCCGGCGGGCAACTGCAGCACCGCGAGACGATCGTCGAAGGTCTCGAGAACGCCCCCGCCGCATTCGCCGGCCTCTTCCGCGGCGAGAACGTCGGGAAGATGCTCGTGCGCGTCGGCCCGGACGACTAGACCGGCGCGTCGAACAGCGCGAGCCAGGCCGTCAGGTCCTGTTCGATCGGCAGCTCGTTCTCGAGCTTCGCCTTCAGCTCCAGCTCGTACGCGTTGTCGCGCTGCTTGTCCCCGGTCGGCACGAACGGCCAGAACGCGCCGCGCTTGAACCCGTAGATCCAGTAGACGGGCTTGTCGCCGCCGGTGAACTTGAAGTCCGCGGCGAGCAGCTGCGAGCCGAAGCCCTGCGCGGTCAGCTCCGATGCAAGCGTGTGCACCGCGCCGACGAGATCCTCCAGGTCGGGGTCGTGCACGACCAGCCACTCGAAGCCGAAGTCGTCCGTCTTCCGCTCGACCGTCGAGCCGCACTGCTGCGCGACCGCGGTGACGAGCTTGTCGACGTCGTCGAACGCGCTGCGGAATTCACCCGACGACTGCGGCTTGAACGCGACCGCTGCGACGCCGGCCGTCTTCAGCTGCAGCTCGGTGTCGAGCGTCACCGCCGCGGTCGTCAGCGCGAAAAGCTTGTCCTCCTTCGGCTCGGCCAGCTTCTTCCGGCCCAACAGCACGTCACGCAGACCCATGGTGTAACGCTAGCGCCCCGCAGCCGGAGGCTCAGGAAACCGGCCGTCCCATCTCGCGGGCGATCTGCGAGAGGGCGGCGAGCCGCTTCTCGAGCGGCGGGTGATCCATGAAGAGCTCCGAGGTCGCCGTTCGCACCTTCGCCGGGATGATGAAGAAGGCGCTCATGCCCTCGACCTGGCGAAGATCCTGGTTCGGGATCAGCGTCATCTGCGACGAGATCTTCTGCAGCGCGCTCATCAGGTACTCCGGCGCGCCGGTGATCAGCGCCGAGCCGCGGTCGGCGGCGTACTCGCGGTAGCGGGAGATCGTGCGGATCAGGATGAAGCTGATCACGTAGGTGAGCAT
>DASZBP010000231.1:0-14089 GCA_035943915.1 Gaiellaceae bacterium
GTCGCCGTCGACGCGCAGCCCGTAGCGGACGCCGTCGTACCGCGCGAGGTTTGCCGAAGCCTCGGCGGGCGCGATCAGGTAGTAGCACGCGACGCCGTAGTCGACCGATCGCGGCAGCGAGCATTCCTCGACGCTCGCGCCGAGCGACTCGGCAAGCTCGATCGCCTCCTTCACAGCAGCTGCGACACCGGGTTCGATGCCTTCCGCCTCGTTCATCTCGCGCGGCACGCCGATGCGCAGGCCTTTGAGATCGGTCGCCGTGGGCAGCTCGACCGGCGGCACGTCGACGGTCGTCGAGTCGTTCACGTCGCGGCCCGAGATGATCGAGTAGAGCAGCGCGTTGTCGCGCACGTTCTTCGTGACCGGCCCGACCTGATCGAGCGACGACGCGAACGCGACGACGCCGTACCGCGACACGGTGCCGTACGTCGGCCGCAAGCCGACGTGACCGCACAATGCAGCAGGCTGCTTGATCGAGCCTCCGGTGTCGGAGCCGAGCGCCCACGGCGCGAGACCGCCTGACACGGCAGCGGCAGAGCCGCCGCCGGACCCACCCGGCACGCGCGTGGTGTCCCACGGGTTGTGCGTCGGCCCGTACGCGGAGTTCTCCGTCGACGAGCCCATCGCGAACTCGTCGGTGTTCGTCTTGCCGAGAACCTTCAGCCCGTGCGCCTTCGCATTCACGATGACGGTTGCGTCGTACACGGGCACGTAGCCCTCGAGGATCTTCGAGCCCGCCGTCGTCGGAATGCCCTTCGTGCCGATGACGTCCTTCACGGCGAGCGGGATACCTTCGGTGCCGTCGTCCTCGCAGCGGTGCAGGAACGCGTGCAGGTTGTCGTCGCGCTCCGCGTACGCGGCGAAGAGCTCGGCCGACGAGAGTTCACCGGAGTCGAGGAGGCGCTTCGCCTCTTCGGCGGTGAGCCGCAACGTGTCGATCGTCATGCCGGGGGCGTCCTGAAGTAATCGTCCTCGCGGTCGGGCGCGTTCGCGAACGCATCGTCGAGCGAGAGGCACGGGCGCTCGACGTCCTCAGCCCAGGTGTTCGCGATCTCGAGCGGGTGGGCGGTCGGCGGCACGTCGGAAAGATCGAGCTCCGACACCTTCGAGACAGCCTCGAGGATGTCGGAAAGCTGCTCCTGGAACCTCGCGACATCGTCGTCGCTCAGCTCGAGACGGGCGAGCCGCGCCACGTGGAGTACCTCGTCTCGACTGATCCGTGCCATCGTTTTCTCCTCAAAGACTGAGGGCCCCTTTCGGAGCCCTCAGATCATTCTGGTTCCGAAAGAAGCTAGAGCGCGACGACGTTCGCCGCCTGCAGGCCCTTGTCGCCCTGCACGACGTCGAACGAGACGCGCTGACCTTCGGTCAGAGACTTGTAGCCGTCACCAGAGATGGCCGAGAAGTGGACGAACACGTCCGCCTCGCCGTTACCGCGCTCGATGAAGCCATAGCCCTTTTCGTTCGAGAACCACTTGACCGTACCTTCAGCCAAAACACCTACTCCTTACTAGGACACAAGTCTCCGCTTCTTGCGGAGCGCGCGTAACTTAGCACTGTCTTAACCCGGATACGAGAGGGCACCGCGGCGATATCTGGCGCAGCGGACGGCGTTCTGGAGGAGGCACGCGATCGTCATCGGCCCCACCCCTCCCGGGACGGGGGTGATCAGACGCGCGACTTCGCCCGCGCCGGGGTCGACGTCGCCCACGACGCCCGCCTCGGTGCGGTTCATCCCGACGTCCACGACGACCCCGCCTGTCTTCACCATGTCGGGCGAGACGAGCCCCGCGACGCCCGCTGCGACCACCAGCACGTCGGCATCGAGCGTGTGCCGCGGCAGGTCGCGCGTGTGCGAATGGCAGAGCGTCACGGTGGCGTTCGCCTGCATCAACAGATGGAACATCGGCTTGCCGACGATGTCGCTGCGCCCGATGACCACCGCGCGCGCGCCGTCGAGCTCCACCGCGTGCTCGGCGAGCAGCGCCATCACGCCGACCGGCGTGGCGCCGACGAGATGCGGTCTGCCGAGGAAGAGCAGTCCCGCATTGAACGGATGCAGGCCGTCGACGTCCTTCGTGGGCGCGAGCGCGCGGAGCACCCGCGCCTCGTCGATATGGCCCGGCAACGGCAGCTGGACGAGCAGCGCGTCGACGTCCTCGTCGGCGTTCAGCTCCCCCACTTTGGCCACGAGCTCGTCCTCGCCGATGTCGGCGGGCAGCCGGAGGTCGACAGCGTTCATCCCGGCCTGGGTCGCGGCCTTGTGCTTGAGGTTGATGTAGATCTGCGACGCCGGGTCGTCGCCCACGAGGACGGTGGTGATGCCGACGCCGCCGAGTGCCTTGACCTCCTCGGCGACCTCTGCGCGGATCCGCTCGGCGAGCGGCTTGCCTTTCATCAGCGTCCCGGACATCTAAGTTTCACTCTATGCGCTGGCCCAGGAAGAACGACGCCGCCTCGATCGAGGCGCGCCGCACCGCGATGAGCCTCGACGGCGGCCTCGTGACGTCGGTCGACCTCGAGCCGTTCGCGAACGCCGCCGAGTCGCTCGTCGGCGTTGCGGTCATCCCGGTGTCGGCAGTGCCCGTGACGCTCGAGCTCGGCGCGTACGAGTTGTCGGACGACGGCGACGTCGTCGAGACCGGCCGCGGCGAGGAGACGGTGCACGTGCCGCTCGCCCATACCGAGGGCGGGCTCACCGCGTCGATGACGCGCGGCGCGCTCGCCGCCGGGACGATCCGCACCTACGTGCTCGCGGACCGCATCACCCGGGCGTCGTGCTTCGTGTGCAAGGACGCCGCCCAGGCGATCGCGCTTGCACAGTGGGTGACGAGCGAGGTGCCCGCGATGCGGGAGTGGCTCGTGTCGAGCGACGACCCGATGCTCTCGCGCCGCGCGAAGCTGCGCGGCGTGAAGACGCATGTCGTCGGACCGATGTGCCACGTGCTCTGGCAGTGGACGACGGGCGACGCCGTCGGGCCGAACATGATGACGCGCAACAGCTATGCGCTGAACATGGGCTACGTGATGCAGCGCTCGCCGGTGAAGCCCGAACGGGCGATCCTCGAAGCGAACATGGGCGGCGACAAGAAGCCGTCCGCGGAGTACTTCCAGTCCGGTCACGGCAAGACGGTGCTCGCGGAGGCGTTCCTCTCCGATGAGCAGATCCGCCGCGTGCTGCGCACGACCGCCGAGGATCTCGAGGCGCTCTCGTGGGCCGGCACGCACGGGTCGGTCGCCAGCGGCATGCAGTCGGTGGCGTTCACGCCGGCCTCTGCGGTCGCCGCGATCTTCGCCGCGACCGGCCAGGATCTCGGCATGGTCGGCACGAGCTCGATGGCGCACGGCACCGGCCGGCGCGTAGAAGGCGGGCTGCAGGCGTCGATCCGCTTCGGCGGGATCGAGGTCGGCACCGTCGGCGGCGGCACCACACTGCCGTCTGCGCGCGACTGGCTCGCGTCGATCGGCTGCGCAGGCCCGAACCGCGTCTACCGCTTCGCGCAGATCGTCGCGGCGGCTGCGCTCTGTCTCGAGATCAGCGCGTCCGCGGCCATGGCGACCGCCGGCAGCGAGAACTTCTTCCAGGCTCACCACGAACGCGGAGGGATGCGTTGATCGGCCTGGTGTTCCTCTACGAGGCGCGTGACCCGGAGTCGTTCGAGCAGGCGTACGGGCCGGACGGCGACTGGGCGCAGTTCTTCAAGGACGCGCGCGGCTACATCGGGACCGAGCTGCTACGCGACCTCGAGACGCCGGGTCGCTACGTCGTCATCGACCGCTGGGAGAGTGCGGACGCGTACAACGCGTTCCTCGAGGCGAATCAGGCCGAGTATCTTCGGCGCAGTGACGACATGTCGTTCCACTACGTGCAGGAACTGCGCTTCGGGTCGTTCGACAGCGTCTCGTAGACGCCGCGCAGACGCGTCCGGAGCAGCGACTGCGCGCGGGAGCTGTCGAGCGTGACGTCCGGCGCGCGACCTGGCGGCGTGTTGGCCGTCTCTACCTCTCCGGCGCCGAGCAGCTTGGCGAAGTCGTAGCGCGACACGTCGTCGGCGCCCGCAACGTGCAGCGGGCCGGTGACATCCAGTGCCACGAGCTCGAGCAGCGCATCGGCGAGGTCTCCGGCGTGCACCGGCGAGCGCATCTCGTCGACGTAGAAGCGTGTGCCCTCACGCGCGAGCCGCTCCTGCGGACCTGGCACCGAACCACCGTAGAGAAGTGATGTGCGCACGATCAGCGGCGAGCCGTGCAGCGCGGCGACGAGGCGCTCCGCCTCCGCCTTCGACTCCCCGTACGAGCCGACCGGCGCGATGGGGTCGTCCTCGCGATAGCGGCCGCACTGCCCGTCGAAGACGAGATCGGTCGAGAGGTGCACGAGGCGCAGGCCCCGCGCAGCGCGTGCGACGGTGGCCGATCCGTCGACGTTCGTCGACCATTCGTCCTCTCCCTGGCGGTACGCCGTGTGGATCACCGCATCGACTCCGTCCAGGAGCGACGGATCGAGCTCTCGCACGTCGGCCTGCACCCACTCGGCGGGCAGGTCGACCGGCTGCGAGAAGTACGTGGCGCGCACAGGCCCCGGTGAGCGCCGCACGAGCTCACGACCCAGATACCCCGCGGCGCCGGTAATGAGCAGCTTGCGCAAGGTTAGAAAGCTTGCACAGGGAGATAACGCGCGTCGTGACCAGTCCGCCGCAACCCCCGCCGCCCGAAGACGGCTGGCCCGCCGTCGAGGAGGAGACCGTCGTTGCGACGCCGCCTCCGATGCCGCCCGGGCCGCCGCCTGCCGACAGGCGCATCGGTGCCGGGATGCTGCTCGCGATCGGCGCGATCGCCCTCGTGGCGGTCGGCTTCGTGATCGCCTATCTGCTGACGCACCGCAAGCACCACCACAACCAGACGACCGTCGTCCTCACCACGCGGCCGGCGACGACGACGAGCAACGGCCTGCCCGGCGGGGGCATCGCCGTGCCCGACGTGCGCCACCTGAAGCTCGCGCAGGCGGAGTCGGTTCTCAAGTCTCTCGGCCTCAAGCCGAGCACCGCCGGGAAGACGGCAGGCACCGTCGTCTCGGAGTCGCCGCAGCAGGGCGCGAAGGTTGCGAAGGGCAGCGAGGTGCTGCTCGTGCTGAACGGCGCGCCGGCCACGACGAGCACTGCTCAGACGACGACGGCGCAGACGACCACCGCGCAGACCACCACGGCGCAGACCACGACCGCGCAGACGACGACGTCCTCCACCCCGCCGCAGCCGACGAGCGCGACCGTCCCGGATCTCTCCAGCCAGAACGAGCAGAGCGCGGCCACCGCGCTCGGCAACGCGGGCCTGCTTGCGAGCCTCGCGTTCGTCCCGTCACAGGACGAGCTCGGCACGGTCGAGGCGCAGGGCAAGGCCGCCGGCACGACCGTCCCGTACCACTCGCACGTGCAGGTGAACATCTCGACAGGTCCCGGCAACAAGCCGATGGAGAGCGTCCCGAACGCGATCGGCAAGTCCCTGCAGGATGCGCTGACCGCGATCAACGGCGCGCACCTGCGCCTGATCTACCTCAAGTACCCGGTGACGTCGCAGTCGCAGGCAGGCAAAGTCGTCCAGCAGACGCCGACCTCCGGCAACAAGGCGCCCCAGAACGCACAGGTGATCGTCTATCTGGGCGCGCTGAAGAAGTAGCGCCGCGGCTCGGTCTGGGTTCGCTGCGATCAGCGGCCGGAGCCGGGCTTTGCCCGGCGGGAGGCCAGTCGCGTGTCGAGATGAAGCGACAAGAAGAAGGGGGTCACTGGGGGAAACATGGTTTCCCCCAGTTCGTTACCAGCCGCGGCGTTCGAGCAGCTCGGACGGGTCGAGGGTCATGGTCGAGATGCCGACCATCGCCTCCCCCAGCCCGGCAGAGACGCGCGCGATGACGTCGGCGTCCATGTAGTGCGTCGTCGCCTCGACGATCGCGCGGGCGCGCTTGTCGGGGTCGCCCGACTTGAAGATGCCCGAGCCGACGAACACGCCGTCTGCGCCGAGCTGCATGCAGAGCGCAGCGTCGGCCGGCGTGGCGATGCCACCGGCGGTGAAGGTGACGACCGGAAGCCGCCCGTTCTCGGCGACCCAGCGCACGAGCTCGTACGGCGCCTGAAGATTCTTGGCCTCGGCAAACAGCTCTTCGTCGCGCAGCGACTGCAGCCGGCGGATGCCGCCGAAGACGGTGCGCATGTGCGTGACCGCGTTGACGATGTCGCCGGTGCCCGCCTCGCCCTTCGTGCGGATCATCGCGGCACCTTCGCCGATGCGGCGAAGCGCCTCGCCCAGGTTGGTGCAGCCGCAGACGAACGGGATCTTGAACTGCCACTTGTCGACGTGATGCTCCAGGTCGGCGGGCGTCAGCACCTCCGACTCGTCGATGTAGTCGACCTCGAGGGACTGCAGCACCTGCGCCTCGACGAAGTGGCCGATGCGGCACTTCGCCATGACCGGGATCGTCACGGCCTCCTGGATGCCCTTGATCATGTCCGGGTCGGACATGCGCGCGACACCGCCGTCACGGCGAATGTCGGCGGGGACGCGCTCGAGCGCCATGACGGCGCACGCGCCTGCGGCTTCGGCGATCTTCGCCTGCTCCGCATCGACGACGTCCATGATCACGCCGCCCTTGAGCATCTCGGCGAGGCCGCTCTTGACCCGCATCGTCCCGATCTCGTGCATGGGCCTCATGCTAGCGGGAGAAAAACGCCTCGACGGCCTCGACGAAGGCTGCAGGCTGCTCCAGGAACGTGAAATGGCCCGCGTTCTCGAGCAGGACGACCTCGCAGCGCGGGATCCCGTCGGCGAAGACCTGCGCCGCCGCCGGGCCGCAGATGAAGTCGTCGACGCCGGTGATTGCGAGCGTGTCGGCCCGGATGTCGCCGAGCCCGTCGCGGAGGTCGAACGGCGTGGCGTTGAAGTCCTTGAGCGGCTGCACGGGTAGCGCCTCGACCTCGACCGACGGCCGGTAGCGCTCGTCCCAGCGCCAGAAGTAGATCGGCGCCATCGCATTCCACATCGCCGCCATCTCCTCGGGCGTCTCGAAGTCGCCGCGCTCCTCGCGCTCGAGCGCGGCCACCGCATCGGCATGCCACGGCTCTCCCGCCTTCGACGCGATGACGCGGCCGGCCTCCTCCTGCATCTCCGGTGTGAGCGCCGCGAGCGCCGACGCGAGCACGAGCTTGCGCACGCGCTCCGGATGCGCGATCGCGTACGCGGCGGCGACGAGACCGCCGTGTGAGAAGCCGAGCAGGTCGATCGTCTCGCGATCGCCACGTAGTGCTTCGAGGTCGGCGACGTAGTCGTCGAGCGTGAAGGAGTCCGCGGGGGTCTTCGTGCCGCGCGGGTCGATCAGCACCAGCGTGCGCGTCGCGTCGAGGCCACCGAGATCGCCGAGCTCCGATCCGTCGAACCCGGGACCGCCAGGATGGCAGAACAGCTCCGGCTTCACGCGAGCTCACGCGCGAGGACGCGCGCAACGGCGCGCATCGCGACCTGCGTGTCCTCGATGCGAGGCTCGCGCGTCGTGACGCGCTGCAGGGCGAGGCCCGGCACGAGCAGCAGGCGCCAGCCGCGTGCCTGCACGAGGCGCCAGACCTCCATCGTGAGCGCGAGCGACAGCACGAGGACGACGAACGGCGTCCAGAACGCCACGGGCAGCGGCGTCCGGTTCGCCAGGAGCGTCACGGGGAACGCCAGCGCCGCGAAGTTCGTGCCGCAGCGCGGCGAGAAGCGAGTCGGCTTCGCGCGTCCCTCCCACGTCGCGACGAGCGTCCGCTCCTCGCACGCAGCGATCGCGCGATGCTCGGCTCCGTGCAGGCGCAGCGTCCGGCCGCGCAGGATCGTCAGCAGCAGGCCGACGACGATCGCGATGCCCGCGATCGTTGACCACGGCGCCGGGACGAACGCAAGCCCGGCGGGCGCGATCACCGCGCCGAGCAGCATCCAGCGCTCACGCGGACGCGCGACGCCGGCCCGGCGGAACAGCGGCCCGAGTGAGGCCGCGAGCCGCACGAGGCCGCGGGCCAGCGGGATCCGGTGGCATATCTCGGGCGGCTGGAACATCGTCCCCTCGCGCAGAGAGCCATCCGTGCCCGCGAACGCCCAGAAGCGCTCGCTCACGATGACGACGCCGTTCGGCCGGGCCATGCCGCCGAGGCGCGGAAGCGCAGCGGTCGAGTCCGCGCGTGCGAGGAGTTCCAACGTGCCCACGCATCGATTGTCGCGCGAAAAGGGCCGTCCCGCCTAGGCGGAACGGCCCTCATTTCGAGTCACTAGGTCCTAGTGGCTTACCAAACGCCGCGCGAGAAGAACCCGAGCAGTGCCAGCACCAGGATGACAATCAGGATGATCCAAAGAATCCCCACGTTGTCTGCCTCCTTTGTCGGAGGTACAACGTGCATGGGCCCTATGCAGGTACGCGGAGAAGGCGCTGGATCGCGGGATCGACGCCGTAGCGGTCGCGCAGCGCCGCGAATTCAGCTGCCGCCCGGGCCTCGCGGGCCGGTGACGGGTCGCGGACGGCGCGCAGCATCAGGTTCTTCGCGGTGTGCTCGGCAGAGACGAACTCGATCACGTCGACGCGGTAGCCGAGGCTCTCGAGCGCTGCGGCACGGAGGGCGTCCGTGACGAGGTCGGCCTGGCGACCCAGCAGGAGCCCGTGCCGCAGAAGCCCATCCTTCTCGTTGCGCGCGATCTGCGCGGCAAGCTCGTGGTGGCAGCAGGGCGCGACGACGATCGCCTCTGCGCCGAGCCGCACACCCGCGGCGATCGCCTCGTCGGTCGCCGTGTCGCATGCGTGCAGCGACACGAGCAGGTCGATGTCCTGGTCGTCGTACGCGTCGATCGTCGTCGCGACGAAGCTCGCTTCGTCATAACCGAGCTGTTGCGCGATGCCGCTGACCGTCTCGATGACGCCGGGGTTCGCGTCGACGCCGACGAGCTCCACCCGCGTGCCGACCTCACGGCCGTACGCCACGAGCGCGAGGCTCATATACGCCTTGCCGCAGCCGGCGTCGACGACGCGGATGCACTCGCGGTCCCAGAGCGGCAGCGCGCGCAGCAGCTCCACGTAGTGCTGCACCTGCCGGCGCTTGTCGTGCGACGTGCGCGTGGCGGCGAACAGCGGATGATCCTCGGGCAGTGGATGCTGCGGCGCACGGTCATGCATCCCTGAGGCGGGCGCGACTGACGACGGCTTCCCGCGCGACGAGAGCCAGCGCCCCTTCTTCGTTCGGCGCGCATGCAGGTCGCCGTCGGGCGCGTGGAGATGGACGTTGCGCGCGTTGCCGAGCAGCGCGTCGAGCCGCGCCGGCCAGTCGTCGCGTGCGACGGTCTCCGTGCTCGGCCCGTCGACGAGCTTCACGCGGCCCTGTTCGATCGGCTCTGCCGTCACCCCGTCGACGACAAGCTTGCGCCAGCCGTCGCCGAGTGCCCGCTCCCTGAGGTCCTCCATCGCCGTAACGGTAGAACCTGGAGCTCCGGTGGCGGCCGGCGTACGAAGGCGGCGACCACCCGCAGGTCGTCGGCGGCCTCCGGCCCGAGCGTCGGCTCGGCCCGCGCGACCGCCGCGAGACCGGCTTGCCACTCGAGCCCGCTCGTCCCGCCCCACGGGCGGATGGAGACGACCTGGCCCTTCGCGACCCACACGGCGCGGCCACCGGCGACCAGCACGAACTCGAGGCGGCGCAGCTCGTCCATGCGCTTGACCTGCCGGGCGCAATCCTCGAGCGCCTCGATGCGGTCGCGCAGCCGGGCCGCATCCTCGAACCGCAGGTCGCGTGCGAGCCGCTTCAGCTTCGCGCGCAGCTTCGGCAGCGCGTCGTCAAGGGTCTCCCACTCGACGCCCTGCAGCGCTCGCGCGCCGAGCTGCGCCCGCCGGCGGCTGGTGATCGGCCCGAGCTCCGTCGGCTGCGTCGAGCAGACGACGGAGTCGCCGCGGCGCTTGAGATAGAGGTAGCGGTCGGGTCGCGCCGAGCGCGCGTTCGCGGGCGGGCGGAGCTCACGGATCAGCCGCAGCTCCTCGAGGCCCGCCTCGAGCTCGGAGCCGAGCTCGCGCCACTCGATCCGCTCGACCGCCGCGAGGGCGGCCTCGACGGCGGGCCGCTGCCGGTCGGAGCGGAAGTACGAGCGCAGCCGCGCGCGCAGGTCACGCGCCTTGCCGACGTACAGCACCTGGTCGTGCGTGTCGCGGAACAGGTAGACGCCCGGCGTCTGCGGCGCGCCGAACGCGAGATTCCGCTTGCGGTGGACGCGCCGTGGCCGTGTCGCCGCGAGCTCGACGAGGTCGGAGACGGTGCGTGCGCCGCGCTCCTGCGCCATCCCGATCAGGCACAGCAGGATCTCTGCCGTCGCCTCCGCGTCGGGCAGGGCGCGATGGCATGGCCGCGCCGTCGTGACGAAGCGGTGCGCGAGCGCCGCGAGGTTCGCCGGCTGGCGGCCGAGCATGCGGCGCGCGAGCCCGACCGTGTCGACCGAGGTGGCGTCGACGCGACGGCCCGTGAGGCGCATCGTCTCGGCGTCGAGGAACGCAAGGTCGAACCGCGCGTTGTGGGCGACGAGGATCGCGTCCCCTGCGAAGTCGAGGAACCGCCGCGTGACGGCCGGCACGGGCGGCGCGCGCCGCAGCTCCTCGTCACGCAGCCCGGTCAGCGCGGCGACGGCGGGCTGCAGCCGGGAGCCGGGATTCGCCAGCGACTGGAAACGCTCTTCAAGCTCGAGCCCGCGGACGCGGACCGCGCCGAACTCGCAGGGCCGGGCGACCCCCGGCCGCAGGCCGGTCGTCTCGAGGTCGAACACGACATACGTGGCGTCCTCGAGCCGCAGCGCCTCGCCCGGCGCGCCGCGGAGCGCGATCAGGTCACCGGCCCAGCGGAGGCGCGCGTCGGCCGCGACGGCCTCGGCCAGGAGCGACCGGGCCACGCCGACCGCAACCGGGCCGCCAAGCCGCAGGACGGCCCGCGCGGCATCCTCGACCGGCACCGGCCCACGCCGGTCCTCCACGAGCTCGACCAGCCGGTCGGCGGCGTCCAGCCTCAGCTGCATCCGCCAAGGCTATACGAACATATGTTCGGTGTCTACCCGACGGCGCGGAGCTGCGAGCCGATCGCCTCGTCGAGCTTCGCCCGCAAGCGCGTGAGCTCGGAGATCGTGTCACGCTTCGCATCCTCGAGCCGCGCCGCGTCGCGAAGAGTGTCCGCCGCGCGCTCGCGCGCCTCGCGCTCGATCTCGCCTGCCCGATCTTCGGCGAGCGTGAGCAACGACGACACCTGGCGAAGCGCCGACTTGAACCCGTCGAGCTCTTCGATCAGCGCGGCCTCGCGCTGCTTGGACGCCGCAAGATCGCGTGCGACCTCGATGTTGCGCTTCGCGAGATCCGCGAAAGCCTTGGCGACGTCCTCAGGGTGGACGCCGTTCCACCGCTTGCGGCGGAGCTGCTTGTTGTTATCGGTATCCATGAACCTGAGGCTCCTCCTGCGACGTGAGAAAACCGGGATGGCGACGGATTGAATCAGGAATGAGACATGCCACCGACAACGGTGGCGATCACTTCCCGCTCGGCGCGGGCGAGCGTCTCGGGATCGTCGGTCAGCCGGCCCAGCACCCAGCCGGTCAGGATCTCCTCGAGCGCGCCGTAGAGCATCCAGGCGGCGAGCTGGGGGTCGAGAGCAGCGCGGATCGTGCCTTCTTCCTGACCCGCCGCGACGATTCGCTCGAGAGACGCGAACGCCTGCCCGATCTCGTCGAGCTCGTCCTGGATATGCGGGTTGCGCGTCACCTCGCGGACGAGCAGCCGCACGAGGTCCGGATCGTCGCGCCAGCTGCGCAGGACGATCTTCACGACGAGCGCGAGCCGCTCCGGCGCATTCCCTGCGGTCGCCTCGGCGTTCGCGACGGCGGAGAGCAGCCGCCCCCACGACTCGCGGAACACCGCCTCCAGCACCGCGTCCTTCGAGTCGAAGTAGTGATAGACGAGGCCGTACGCAACCCCGGCCGCCGACGCGATGTCGCTGACGCGGGTGGACTCGTAGCCACGCTCTGCGAACACGCGCACCGCAGCCGCGAGGATCTGCTGCCGTCTGTCGCCCCCCTGGGTCACGGGCTAAGGATTATCGGCCTAGATCTTGATCGTCCAGCTGTACACGTCGTAGTCCCCGTCGCCGTCATGAACGGTCACCACGATCGTGTGCGCACCGGCTGCGAGCCCGGTCGGTACTGCGAACGAGATCCAGTCCTCGTACTTCGTCGACTTCGATCCGCCGTAGCTGTCGACATATGTCGGGGTGACGCCGGAGGTCGAGGCCACGGTCGAGGTGAGCGACTGCCCGTCGATGGTCACCTGCGCCGTCCCGATCTGCGCGTCGTCGGTGTACAGGACCTTCAGAGTCTGGCCGGCCGAGACGGTCGCGCCCTGAGCTGCGCTCGGGTTGGCGAGGAGCGACTCGCACTTCGTGCCCTTGGCGGTGCAGTCGACTGTCGATCCAGAGCCACCGCTCCCGGAGCCGCCGTCGTCACCGCTCCCGCCGGAGCCGCCCGAGGACGAGCCGGTGCAGAGCGTCCCGACGACCGTTCCCGTGCCGGGATGGCCCGGGTCGTTCTTGTAGCCGCCGTCGGTCTTGACGATCACGATCGCCACGGTGTCGCCACCGGTGATGGCGCCGGGGACCTTCTGGTCACGGTCGGTCACGATGACCGCCATGTACGTCGGGAGCGGGCCGGACGGGGGCTTCGAGGAATTACCGGGGTTCGCCACCCAGTCCACGCCGCACTGCGGGGTGCTGGGCGAATCGGCAAAGCCCTTGAACGCGGCCGGGTCGCCGACCTTCGGGTCGTCGTTGCTCAGGGAGTTCTGCTTCCACCACTGGGAGCCCCAGAAGTACACGGACCCCGTGGACGTCTGGTCACCGACGACGAACGAGCCGCCGCCGGGCGCAAATGCGTAGACGAGCGCAGGTTGATGATCGATGGCGGCCCGGTAGTTCGCGTCCCCGAGGAAGGTCGCTGTGGTCAAGGTGTCGCCGGACGGGCCCGGGACGCCGCCCGTGATCGTGCAGCTCGCCGTGCCGGTCGCATTGGTCGGGGTCGTCGTCGTGCACGAGCTGAGGCCGAACGTGAGCAACAGCGTCTTGCCCGCGACGGGGCTCCCGTTCGACGTGAGCGTGCCCGAGACGGTCAGCGGCGCGCCGAGCAGGAAGCTGCCGGTGACCTTGTCGACAATCGTGGTCTGCGCCCTGTTGACGACGATCGAGCCGGTGCCGGTGCTGCCGAGGTAGTTCGTGTCACCGGCGAACGTCGCGGTCACCGTGTAGGGCGTCGCGCTCGCCGGGCTCTGAACCGGGCCGGTGGTGCAGCTGATCTGACCGGCTGCATTCGTGGTGCCGGTGCAGCTGTCGATGCCGTTCGCGCCGAACGAGAGCGTCACGATGCGGCCGGCGACCGGGTTGCCGCTCGAGTCGACCAGCGTCGCGCTGAGGACGGCGGCGGCGCCGTACGTCACGGCCGGGCTCGCGCTGACGGTGGTCGTGGTCGGAATCTTGCTGACGACGATCGAGCCGGTGCCGTTCGACGGCTGGTACTGCTTCGTGCCGACGAGCGCTCCGCTGAATGCCGAGGTCACCGTGTGCGTGCCCGCAGCGAGATTGACCTGCAGCGTCGCGAGCCCGTTGGAGTCGGTGGTGACCGGCGGCTGGTACGCCTGGCCGTCGACCGAGATGACGACCAACTGGTTCGCGAGGGCGTTCCCCTGGCTGTCGGTCAGCTTGAAGGTGAGGGACTCGGTCGACCCGGCGACTGCGGTGAACTGGCCCTGGTACGGCAGGCTCGTCGGCACCGCGGTGATTGCCGGGCCGGTGACGAACGCCGTGTCGGAGCCGCTGCTCGGCTGATAGTCGCCGCCGCCTGCGAACGAGGCGGTGACCGGGTACGAGCCCTGGCCTTCGAGCACCGTGACGGCGCAGCTCGCAACGCCGGCATTACCGGTCGTCGCGGTGCAGGTCTCGGAGCCGGAGTTGTTGAGCGAGAGCGTGAGCGGCTCGTTTCCGATCGGCAAGCCCTGGTTGTCGACGAGGCGGCCGCTGAGCAT
>DASZBP010000232.1:0-13286 GCA_035943915.1 Gaiellaceae bacterium
GCGGTCACGACTACGTCGACCTGGCGCTGCTCACGGACGGCCTGCGCGCCGAGCGTGAGCAGGGGATCACGATCGACGTCGCATATCGCTCGTTCGTCACGCCGCGCCGCCGCTTCCAGCTGGCCGACGCGCCGGGGCACGTGCAGTACACGCGCAACATGGTCACGGGTGCCTCGACCGCCGACGTCGCGGTGATCCTCGTCGACGCGCGGCTGGGCGTCATCGAGCAGACGCGCCGTCACTCCTACATCGTCTCGATCCTCGAGCTCCCGCACGTCGTCTACGCGATCAACAAGATGGATCTCGTCGACTTCGCGGAGTCGCGCTACGACGAGATCAGCCGCGAGCTCGACGAGCTCACGACGCGGCTGGGAATCCGCGATGCGAAGGCGATCCCGATCTCGGCTCTCAAGGGCGACAACGTCGTCGAGAAGACGGACGCGATGACGTGGTACGCCGGGTCGACACTGCTCGAGCACCTCGAGAAGATCGAGCTCTCCGGCGACCGCAATCTCGACGATCGCCGCTTCGCCGTGCAATGGGTCGTCCGGCCGATGACCGACGAGTTCCACGACTACCGGGGCTACGCAGGCCAGGTCGCGAGCGGCGTCTGGCGCGCGGGCGACGAGGTCGTCGTGCTGCCGTCCGGCCTGCGCTCGCGGGTCGCCTCCGTCGAGCCGCATGACGAGGCGCTGCCAGGCGAGTCCGTGACGATCCTGCTCGAGGACGACGTCGACGTCTCGCGCGGCGACATGCTCGCCGACCCCGAGCGCCCTGCGATCACGGCGCGCGAGCTGACGGCGAACGTCTGCTGGATGACCGACCGGCCACTCGAGGAGCGCTCACGGCTCCTGATCAAGCAGACGACCCGCACGGTCACTGCGCGCGTCGAGGAGATCGTCAGCGTCGTCGACATCGCGACGCTCGAGGACCAGGCGTCCCCGGGGAAGATGGAGCTCAACGATCTCGGGGTCGTGAAGCTGAGGCTCGCCGAGCCGCTCGCGGTCGATCTCTATGCGCAGAACCGCTCGACCGGCGCGTTCATCCTCATCGACGAGGCGACGAACGACACCGTCGGCGCGGGCATGGTGATCGAGGCGCAGTGACGCGTACCGTCGATCCGTATCGCGACACCGCCGGGAAGACCTCGTGACCTGGCAGTTCATCGTCGCCGGCGCAGCAGTCGGCCTGCTCGTCGGCATGACCGGAATGGGCGGCGGCTCACTGATGACGCCGATGCTGATCCTGCTCTTCGGCTTCGACGCCAAGACCGCGGTCGGCACGGACATCCTCCACGGCGCCGTCTTCAAGTCGTTCGGTGCGATCCGCCACCGCCAGCTCGGCAACGTGCACGTGCCGCTCGCGGCGTGGATGTTCCTCGGCTCCGCGCCCCTGTCGCTCGTCGGCGTGCAGATCGCGAGCTCTTTCTCCGACAGCACGACATCCTCGATGTCGAAGATCGTCGGGGTCACGCTGATCGCAGGTGGCTTCGGATTCCTCGTCAAGACGTTCGTCCGCGGCGGGGTGGTGGACAAGCCGTTCCACCTCGCGCGCCGGGACAGGATCTTCGCGGTGCTCATCGGCGCGACCTTCGGCTTCGTCGTGGGGCTCACGTCGGTCGGCTCGGGCACGTTCTTCGGCCTCGCGATGCTGTGGCTCTTCCCGCTGACCGCTCAGCGCATCGTCGGCACCGATCTGCTGCACGCCGCGGGGCTGCTCTGGGTCGCGGGTGCCGGGCACCTCCTCCACGGCAACGTCGACCTGCACGCGATGGCCTGGCTGCTGGTCGGCTCGATCCCGGGGGTCCTGATCGGCTCGAACCTGTCGATCAAGGTGCCGGAACGGGCCCTGCGGGTCGCATTCGCGTTCGTGCTGGTGCTCTCGGGCGTGAAGCTCGTGGAGCTGCCGGCGGCCACGACGATCATCGAGGTGGGGGCCGGGATCGCCGGTCTCGTCTTCCTGATCTGGTCGGTCCGCGGCCTGCAGGCACGGAAGAACGTGGCCGCCGCCGACGCCGCGTAACATTCACGAGCCTTGGCCCGCGTGCTCTCGATTGCCACGGTCCTTGGGCTGCTCCTGGCGTCAGCGCTCGCCTTCGCGATCACAGAGAGAGCGAAGGTGACCAAGTCGCCGCTCTCGAGCACCCAGGTGACGAAGGTCTTCTCCCCGAAGGCGAGCGACCCGACCGATCGCGTTGCGCAGATCCGGTTCCGCGTGCGCATCCGCCAGCGGATCACCGTCTGGATCGAGGACGCGCAGGGGACGAACGTGCGGACGCTTCTCGACTCCCGGCCCGAGGTCAGTGGCGCGAGGCTCGATCTCCAGTGGGACGGGTTCGCAGCTGACGGGCTCCTGCAACCCGACGGGACGTATCGGCCCGTGGTGAAGCTCGAAGGCTCGCATCTCACGACAGTGCTGCCGAACCCGATCGTGCTCGACACCAAGGCGCCGCACATCTCCGTGCCGAAGCCGCTGCACAAGGTGATCTCGCCCGACGGCGACGGTCACGGTGACCTGTTTCGCGTCCACTACCACGTGAGCGAGCCGGCGCACGGCGTGCTGCTCGTACGCGTGGCAGGCAAGCAGACCCAGGTGGAGTTCACGCTGCGCAAGCCGCGGTTCGGCGAGCTGCAGTGGAACGGCAAGCTGAAGCGGAAGGCGCTGCCGCCGGGCGCGTATCTGTTGAGCGTGGCCGCGCAAGACACCGCGGGCAACCGCTCCAAGCCGTACCCGTTCGCCGTGGTCGACATCCGGTACGTGTCGCTCGGCCAGAAGCGCGTCGTCGTCAAGCCCGGCAACCGCTTTGCGATCCGTGTCTCGGCGGACGCGCCGACCGTGCAGTGGAAGCTCCGCGGGCGGACCGGCACAGCCGCGCCGGGCACGCTGCACTTCCGCGCGCCGCATTCCAAGGGTGTGTTCTTCCTCTACGTCTTCGTCGGCGATCACGCAGCACGCTGCGCGGTGGTGGTGGGATGAGCACGGAGCTCGCACGCGCCGCGGGTGCGATCGGGGGCCTTGCGCTCGCGCTGCTGATCGTCGCGCCGCGCCGGGATCTCCGGCTCGCCGGCCTCGCCGGCTGGGTCGTCGGCTGTGGACTGCTCGCGATCTACCTCGCGCCTCACGGGCACCACCGCATCCTCGCAGCGGCTGCCGTCGTCGGGCTCGTCTGCGCAGGCGCCGGCGCCTGGGCCGTCGTCCGCATCCCGTGGCTGCTCGCCGTTGCGACGCTTGCGTGCGTCCCGGCGCGGATCCCGGTGCACGTCGGCTCGACTCAGGCGAACCTGCTGCTGCCCCTGTACGCCGTCGTTGCCATCGCGGCACTCGCGCTCGCGTGGGAGTTGTACGGAGACGACGAGCGTACGCGGGAGCTCGGGCCGCTTGCCTGGCCGGTCGCCGCGTTCGTCGCGTTCGAAGGCGTGTCGCTGCTCTGGTCGCAGGACGTGCGGCAAGGCGCGATCGAGCTTCTGTTCTTCGTGCTGCCGTTTGGCCTGCTGGCGGTCGCGCTCGCGCGGCTGGTCTGGTCGCGCGCGTGGGTCACGACGATCTACGTGCAGCTGGCGGTGATGGCGCTGATCTTCGCCGTGATCGGGATCGTCCAGTACGAGACGCGCAACATCTTCTGGAACCCAAAGGTGAAGGTCGACAACGCGTACGCGCCGAACGGTTGGTTCTACCGGGTCAACTCGGTCTTCTACGACCCGTCGATCTACGGGCGCTTCCTCGTCATAGGCATCGTCGCGAGTCTCGTCGTGATCTTGCGGAAGCACCGCGACCCGTACTGGCAGATCGCGGCGCTGCTGACGGTCGTGATCACCTGGGTGGGCTTGCTGCCGTCGTTCTCGCAGTCGAGCCTCGTGGCGCTGATGGCGGCCGTGATGGTCGCGGCGATCTTCGTATGGCAGCGGCGGAGCATGTTCCTGATCGCGGCGTGCATCGGCGTCCTCATCGGCGCGACGATCGCCTCGCCCGCCGTCCGCCACCGCGCGTCGCTCTCGCACATCACGAGCGGACGATCGACGCTCGTGTCGAAGGGTCTCAAGGTCGCGGAGCACCATCCGGTCGCAGGCGTCGGAGTCGGTGCGTTCAAGCATGCGTACGCCGTCGTCGCGCACCTGAAGGGCGAGGAGCCGAGGGCCGCTGCGTCGCACACGACGCCGGTCACAGTCGCCGCCGAGGGCGGCATCGTGGGCTTCGCGCTCTTCGCGTGGCTTGTCGTCGCGGCGCTTCTCACGGCGTTCCGACGTCTGGGCCGCGGCTACGACGCCGCTGCCCGGCTCGCGTTCGGACTAGCCTTGGTCGCGATTCTCGTGCACTGCCTCTTCTACAACGCACTCTTCGAGGACCCGACGTTCTGGGGCCTGCTCGCGCTCGTCGTGATCGGCGCACGTGGGCAGGCGGAGGCGCGCGCGTGATCGACGGCATCAAGCGCGCGCTCGTGCTCGCGCCGCACACCGACGACGGCGAGTTCGGCTGTGGCGGCACGATGGCCCGACTCGTCGACGCGGGTGTCGAGGTTCGCTACGTCGCGTTCTCGATCGCGACCCGCTCGCTACCGGAGGGCTTCGCGCCAGACACGCTCGCGCGCGAGGTGCGTGAGGCGACCGCCGAGATCGGCATCCCGCCGGAGAACCTGACCGTTCACGACTTCGACGTGCGCACGTTCCCCGAGCACCGGCAGGAGATCCTCGAGCTCCTGATCGAGATCTGGAACGACTGGAAGCCGGAGTGCGTGTTCCAGCCTTCGGTGCACGACGTTCACCAGGATCATCAGACGGTCGCGTCGGAGGGCCTGCGCGCGTTCAAGCGCACGACGGTGCTCGGGTACGAGATCCCGTGGAACAACCTCGACTTCTCGTACCAGGCGTACATCTCGCTCGAGAAGAGCCACCTCGATCGGAAGGTCGCGGCGCTCGACAAGTACGCGTCGCAGCAGCACCGGCGTTACGCGAACGCGGAGTACGTCTGGAGCGTCGCGCGCACGCACGGGATCAACGTGAACCGCGAGTACGCCGAGGTGTTCCAGGTGTACCGCGCGGTGCTTTGATCGCCGACGGCTTCGAGCCGCCGCGTTCGCTCGTCACCCCGGACTTCGTGCTCGAGCCGCTCGGACCGGAGCACAACGAGGGCGACTACGACGCCTGGACGTCGTCGCTGGAGCACATCCGCGCAACCGAGGGGTTCGCAGGGCGCTCCTGGCCCCGCGAGATGACGCTCGAGCAGAACCGCGGCGACCTCCAGCGTCACGCCGACGACTTCGCGGCGCGCGAGGGCTTCACGTACACGGTGCTCGACCCGGAGACGCGCGAGGTGATCGGCTGCGTCTACATCTACCCGACGAGCACGCGCTCGTGGGTCCGCGCGAGCCGCGCCGAGCTCGACCAGCCGCTGCGCGACGCAGTCGGAGAATGGCTCGCGCGGCACTGGCAGTTCGCGTGAATCACCCGATCAGGTAGGTGTGACAACGGGCACCTTCGGCCATAACGGTGTCTGTGCAGTCAACGCCGGCACGTCTGCGGCCCGGTCTCCTCGGACGCTTCGGCATCGCGGGGGCGGCTTCGGGTGCGGCCGTGGTCGTCGTGCTCGGCATCCTGCTGCTCGCCAACGGCAACCTCGAGACGGCCGGCCGCGCGTCGCTGCGCTCGGCGCAGACGCTCGAGCACGCCGCGACCGCCGAGCGGCGGACGACCGACGCCGAGACGTCGACCCGCGCCTATCTGCTCACGGGGCGCGCGATGTACCGGCGCGACGCGCGGATGTCACTCGCCGCTGCGCAGCGATCGCTCGCCGCGCTGTCGCGCTCTGTCGCCATCGATCCCGTCGAGCGCACGCGCGTTGCCACTATCCAGTCGGCTACGGCGACGCTCGGCCGCACCTGGGTCACGCCCAATCTCGCGCGCCCGGTCACGCGCGCCCAGCCCTTCGCGACGTTCTCGAGCGGAGAGCGGCAGCGTGTCGCAATCGAGCGGCAGTACGCAAAGCTGGTCGCGCGCGAGCAGGCGCTTCAGGTGCACGGGCTTGCGCGCGTCCGGCAGCTGCACAGCAGGGCGTCGTACGTGGCCCTTGCGGCGATTCTCGCGATCCCGGCGCTCCTCCTCGCATTCCTCGGATACGTCGCGCTTGGTCTCTTGCGCCCCGTGCGCGGCCTCGCCGAGCTCGCGGCCCGCATCGAAGCCGGCGATGAAGGCGCCGTTGCCGAGGTGAAGGGGCCACGAGAGATCGCGCAGCTGCAGGACGCGTTCAACCGGATGAGCAGCCGCGTCGGCCAACGACGGCGGGAGATCATCGAGCACGCGCCGATCACGATCTGGGAAGTCGAGGGACGCGAGCTCAGCTGGATCAGCCCGTACTGGCGGTCGATGGCGGGTGACGGCGCGGAAGCGCCCGCGACGATCGACGACATCGATGCCCTCACGCACCCGGAAGACCGGCCGCTCGTGCAGAAGGTGCGCAGCGAAGGCGTCGCGTCGATGCAGCCGTTCGACTACCGCTACCGGATCGTGCGCCGCGACGGCCAGATCCGCTGGCTGTGGACGCGAGCGCGAACGATGGGTCTCGTGAACGGAGCCCCGCGCATCATCGGCTTCACGCTCGACGTGACGGACGACGAGCGCACCCGTCACGAGCTTGCGCATGCGCAGAGGCTCGAGTCGATCGGGCATCTCGCAGGTGGCGTCGCACACGACTTCAACAACCTGCTGACGGTCATCTCGGGCTACGGGACGCTTGCGCAAATGCGGCTCGACGATCCGGCGCGGCTCGAGGAGCCCCTTGCCGAGATCGTCGCCGCTGCCGCGCGCGCGAGCGCGCTGACGCGGCAGCTGCTGATGTTCAGCCGCGAGCAGCCCTTCGAGTTGCAGCTGCTCGACCTGAACGGCGTCGTGCGCACGCTGCTGCCGATGCTCGAGCGTCTGATCGAGGAGCGCATCACACTGCTCTGCGGTCTCGCCGACGACTTGCCGCCGATCCGGTTCGACCGTGGCCAGCTCGAGCAGGTCATCGTCAACCTCGCGGTCAACGCGCGCGACGCGATCACGGGTGCAGGGCAGATCGTCCTGTCGACCAGCGCGGGACCCGACGGGACGGCGCGGCTGTCCGTCAGTGACGACGGCATGGGTATCGACGCAGCGACGCTCGAGCACATTTTCGACCCATTCTTCACGACGAAACCGCCTGGCTCCGGCACGGGTCTCGGGCTCTCGACCGTGCACGGGATCGTGGCCCGTGGCGGCGGCCACATCGAGGTCGACTCGCAGCCGGGTGTCGGCACCACCTTCGTCATCTGCTTCCCCGCCACAGAAGACCTCGCCGCCGCGGCGTAACCTGCGCGCATGCAGGAGCGGCGCATCGCCGTCATCGGAAGCGCGAGCGGCAGCGGGAAGACGACGCTTGCGCGCGAGCTCGCCCGGCGGCTCGACGTGCCGTTCGTAGAGCTCGACTCGCTCGTCCACGGGCCGAACTGGACGGAGACGCCGAACCACGAGCTACGCACACAGCTCACGCCGATCCTCGCGGGCGACGGCTGGGTTGTCGACGGCGTCTACCGCGGGAAGCTCGGCACGCTCGTGCTCGACGCCGCGGACCTCGTCGTCTGGATCGACCTGCCGATCCGCGTCTGGCTGCCGCGCCTCCTGCGGCGGACACAGCGGCGCGTGCGCGCGAACGAGGAACTGTGGACCGGCAACCGGGAGACGTGGCGCAACACGCTGATCGGACGCGAAGCGCTGGTTCCGTACTCGTTTTACATCTTCTTCCACCGGCGGCGCGACTACCCGAGCGAGCTCGCTGCGTTCCCGGTCGTGCGTCTACGCTCGACAGGCGAGGTCGACGCGTTCCTCGACCGGTATCGTGAGCCGGAGTGACTGCGATCCGCGATGAGAGCGAGCTGCGCGGCCTGCTCGGCGAGCCCGCCGCGCTCGTGCAGGCGAAGATCGCGGACCGGCTCAACCATCTGACGCGGCAGTTCATCGAGAAGTCGCCGTTCGTCTGTGTTGCGACGGCCCGGCCTGACGGCGGGCTCGACGTCTCTCCGCGCGGCGACCCTGCCGGCTTCGTGCGCATCCTCGACGAGCGGACGCTGCTGATCCCCGACCGGCCCGGCAACAAGCTCGCGGACACGCTGACGAACGTGTTGCGCGACGCGCGGATCGGGATCCTCTTCCTCATCCCCGGCGTGACCGACACGTTCCGGGTGAACGGGACGGCGACGCTGACGACCGACGAAGAGCTGCTCGCGCCGAGCGAGGTCGACGGCAAGGTGCCGACGCTGGGAATCCTCGTGTCGATCGACGAGGCGTACACGCAATGCCCGAAGGCGCTGCTGCGCTCCGATCTCTGGAACCCGGAGAAGCACATCGAGCGGTCGGAGCTGCCTAAGTCCGGCGAGATCCTGAAGGCGATCGCCGACCCGCAGCTGGACGTCGACGAGTACGAAGACGCGCGCGCCGAGCGGTACAAGAAGCGCGAAGGCTTCTACTAGAGCCGAGAGGCCCGGCCCGGGACTCGCGCAACCGTGGCTGGTGCGTGAGACGCGGCGCATCTCGGCCGAGTCGGGCTTGCACGTAGGCACCGCTATGCGCGGCGCCCGACTCGGCCAAGCCGCTTGGTCTCACGCATCCCCGACGGGCACGCGAGTCCCAGGCCGAACCTCTAGGTATCGCGGCGCCGCAGCAGGATCGCGGCGATGGCGATCATCAGCGCGCAGTACCCGACGAACGCGGCAGCGCCGCCCGCGGGAGAGAGATCGTGCGTGCCGTGCGTGAGCTGGAAGATGTCGCGGGCGGCGGAGGACGGGAGCCACTCGCTGATCGCGTTGTTCCAGTTCGTCGGCAGGATGTTCATGAGCGGCGGGATGACGAAGAAGATCGCCACGAACGCCGAGATGCCGCCGGCCGTGTTGCGGATGATCGCGCCGAGCGCCATCGCGAAGACGCCGACGAGCGTGAGGTAGATCGCGCTGCCGAGAACGGTGCGGAACACGCCGTGATCGGAGAGTGACGCCTGAAGGATCGGGGGGTTGTGGCTGTGCAGGATCGCCTGATTGGCCCAGTACGCGATGAACACGGATGGCACCATCAGCAGGAGCGTGACGGCTGCGAACACGCCGAGCTTCGCCCAGAGAACCGGCAGTCGCTTCGGCACCGCGGTGAACGACGCGCGGATCATGCCGGTCGAATACTCGGCGGTGATCGTGAGCACGGCGAGCACGGCGATCGCGAGGACCGAGAGATTCACGCCTGCGGTCGCAAGCGCGAGGCGGTTGTGGTACCGGTCGAGCCGGTCGCCCTGGGTCATGCTGTTCCAGTGCGACTTCGTCACGAGGGCGACCAGGCACGGCACGCCGATCGTGAGCAGCACGGCGACGCCGAGCGTCCAGAGCGTCGAGCGGACAGAGCGGAGCTTCGTCCATTCGGAGAGCGCGACGCGCAGCTGCGAGACGCGGCCCGAGTGATCGAGGCGCGGGAAGGTCACAGCGCTCACGCGGGGACGCCTCCGATGCCGAGGGCCGCCTGGTACTCGACGTCGTCGCGTGTCAGTTCCATGAACGCCTCCTCGAGCGATGCCTGCACCGGCGTCAGCTCGTGCAGGCGGATGCCGCGCTCGGCCGCGAGGTCGCCGATCTGCTCGGCCGTGAGGCCACCGACCTCGAGCATGTTCGGCTCGACGTCGCGGATCACGACGTCGGTGCCGCTCAACAGCCCGCGCAGCTCATCCGCCTGAGGCGAGCGAACGCGCACGGCCTGCTTCGAGGCGCCCTGGATGAACTCCTCGACGCCGGTGTCGGCGATCAGCCTGCCGCGGCCGATCACGATCAGGTGGTCGGCGGTCAGCGCCATCTCGCTCATCAGGTGCGACGAGACGAACACGGTGCGCCCCTCGGATGCGAGTTGCTTCAAGAGGTTGCGGATCCAGTGGATGCCCTCCGGATCGAGGCCGTTCACCGGCTCGTCGAGCATCACCGTCGACGGATCGCCCAGGAGCGCGGTCGCGATGCCGAGCCGCTGGCCCATGCCGAGCGAGAACTTCCCGGCGCGCTTCTTCGCGACATCGTGCAGGCCGACCAGGTCGATCAGCTCCGCGACGCGCTTCTTGCCGATGCCGTGCGTCTGCGCAAGCGCCAAGAGGTGGTTGTAGGCCGAGCGGCCGGTGTGCACCGACCGCGCCTCGAGCAACGCTCCGACCTCGTGCAGTGGAGCGGAGTGATCGCGGTAGTGCTTGCCGTTGACGGTGACGTCGCCGGCGCTCGGAGAATCGAGGCCGAGGATCAGGCGCATCGTCGTCGACTTGCCCGAGCCGTTCGGCCCGAGGAAGCCCGTGACGACCCCGGGCTTGACCGTGAAGCTCAGGTCGTCGACGGCGCGCTTGTCGGCGTAGTTCTTCGTCAGGTTCCGCGCTTCGATCATCTGCCCGGCACCGTAGCCGCACCATGTGAGATTTCGATGATTTCTTAACCCACGCGCAACGCATCTGGCAGCGGCTGCGCATGAACCACTGTCAGAGACTTCGTTGGTCGCGTAAGGGCGACGTAGAGGTGTCGCAAGCCCTGGTCCTGGGCGGCGATCATCGCCGGCTCGACCACGATCACGTGGTCGAACTCGAGCCCCTTGGCCTCGCGGGGCGAGAGCAGGGGCACGCCGTTCCAGAGATCGTCCGCCGCCGCCTCGTCGATCAGGGCCTCGGGCGCGATCACAGCAAGCAGCCCGTCGGGTAGCTGCGCCGCCTCGCGATATGCCGCCGCGAGCACGTCGTCCGCCTCGACGAGACGCGGTGCCGCGGTGCCCGTGCGGTACGCGATCGGCGGCGCGATGCCGGGCGCGATCGTGTCGAGCAGCGGGAGCGCGAGCTCCATGATCTCCCGAGGGACGCGGTACGCATGGCGCAGCTCTTCGACCTCCGCGCGCTCGCCGCCGGGCAGCCGCTCGAGCACCTCGTCCCAGCTCGTGTACGAGATCGGGCCCGTCCCCTGTGCGACGTCGCCGAGGATCGTGAGCGCGCCGTTCCGCGCACGCCGCGCGATCATGCGGAGCTGCATCGGAGTGAGGTCCTGCGCCTCGTCGACGATGACGTGCGCGAAGGTGGCCGGCGGCTCCCCGACCAGCGCCCGCGCCTCGTCGATCAGCGGGACGTCCCAGCGTGACCAGCCGGCTCCTCGGCGCAGCAGCACGTGCTGCTCGCCCTCGTCGAGGACCCCCTCCGCCGCTTCGGCGAGCGCGGCTCGCGATGTGAGCAGCGAGCGCACGAGCTTGTCCGGAGCGACGACGGGCCACGCCGCTTTCAGCACGCGGTCGAGATAGCCCTTCGTGCGCAGCGCCTTCACGATGTCGTCGAAGTTGCGCACCGCGGAGCCACCGAGCACGCGGCCGTACTCCTCGTAGAAGCGCCGCAGCAGGCTCATGCGGAATCGCTCGCGACCCGCCGCTCCGATCCCCATCTCCTCGCGCGCCCGCGTGAGCAGCTCGTGCACTTCGCGCTCACGCACCCAAACGAACGAGCCTTCGAGCCGGATCACAAGCTCCTCGGGCTCCGACCGCAGCCGCAGCTCTGAGGCGCGGCGGATCACCTCGGCCATGCGCGTGTCGCCCTTCAGGCGCGCCGCGTCCGGGGCATCGCGCAGCGAGATCTCGACACCGTCCGCGAGGTTGTCGACCGCACGCTGCTCGACCGCGTCCTCGCCGAGCGCAGGCAGCACGTGCGACACGTACTCCATGAACGTCGGGTTCGGCCCGACGACGAGCACGCCGCGGCTGAGCAGCATCGTCTCGTTCTGGCTGTAGAGCAGCCACGACGCCCGGTGTAGGCCGACCGCCGTCTTGCCTGTGCCCGGACCGCCTTGCACGACGAGCGGGATCGCGGGATCGCGGGTGATCAGGCGGTATTGATCCGCCTGGATCGTCGCGACGATGTCGCGCATGTGCGACGTGCGGTCGCGCTCGAGCTCCTCGAGCAGGAAGTCGCCGACCGCGGCACCGTCGACGATGGATCCGTCGAGCGACTCGTCCGCGATGTCGATCAGCCTCCGCCCGTCGGCGCGGAAGCGCCGGCGAAGTGTCACCCCGTGCGGGTCCTGCGGAGTCGCCGTATAAAACGGCCGTGCAGCCGGCGCTTGCCAGTTCACGACGACCTGCTGCCGCTCTTCGTCGTGCACCCAGCGCCGGCCGATGTAGAACGGGCGAGCGACGCTGTCGAAGTCGAGGCGGCCGAAGCAGAGCCCGCGCTCGGCGTCCTCGAATGTGCGGAGCCGCTTCGCCGCCCATGCGTCCATCGCCGCCTGCGCTACCTCGCCGTCCACGAGATCGCCCGCGCGCGCCACCACCGCCTGCATCCGCTCGAGGTGCTCGTAGGCGCGATTCACGTATTCCTGTTCAGCTTCGAGCTCGGGATGCGCCATGCGACAAACGTAGCGAAGCTAAAAATCCCCGCAGAGAGCCGGTTTCCCCAGGAATTACGTAACGCTTACGAAGTTCGAGGTGGAAGTTCTTCCGTGACGGGGAAGGTGGGTGTCGTGAAGCGGATTCTGCTCCTCGGGCTCGTCGCGTTCTCGTTCCTGGCTCCGGCCGGGGCGAACGCTGCCGTGCCCTGCCGCGACAAGATCTACAACGAGTGGTACGCGAGCGGGAAGATCTCTACGAGCTATCCCATCCAGTGCTACCGGGACGCGCTCAAGAACATCCCGCCCGACGCGAAGGTCTATTCGAATCTGAGTGGGGACATCAAGTCCGCCATGCAGGCTGCGATCGCGCACGGCAACGATCCCGGCAGCTCGGGCCCGACGGCGGTGGGCTCGGGCCCCGCGTCATCATCCTCCGGCCCGAGCGGCGTCAAGGGCAACAGCAAGACGACGACGACGCGCACCAGCACGGGCCCGACGGCGATCGCGCCGCTGTCTTCTACATCCGGCGGCGGCGGCGTCCCGACGCCGATCATCGTGCTCGGTGCGATTGCGATCCTGCTCGCGCTGGCCGGCCTGATCGGCACCGGCGTGCAGACCGCTAGGAAGCGGCGAACCGCCTGAGGCGTGCGCGCTCGGCCGGCAGGTAGAAGCCGAGCAGCGCGAGCACGACCGGGTACGCCGCAACGAGCAGCAGGGACGGCGCGAGCGACAGATGCGCTGCGCGCGCGGCGACGGTCAGCCCGACTGCCGCGCCGACCGCGGTCGTGAGGCGCCGCCACTGATACGGCACCGGGTACACGTGATGCGCGTAGACCGTCATGCCTGCGAAGAGCACGACGTAGGCGGCGAGCGTCGAGATTGCGGCACCGACCATCCCGTACGCCGGGATCAGCCAGAA
>DASZBP010000233.1:0-5586 GCA_035943915.1 Gaiellaceae bacterium
GCCCTCGACCGGCGCAGCAGCAGCGGCACCCGCACCGGCATCGCGGCGCGCGCCGCAGACGCTCCCGTGCGCGTGACCATCGCCGGCCAGTGGAGGCGCGATAGCCCGTAGCGATCGCGCGGGTACCCGATCGCGCGTGAGATGTCCGGCGCGAGCTCGCCCAGCACCCGCATCGACGCCGGCAGCGCGGAGGAGAAATACGTGCGCTCCGCCACGCCGTGCCGCCGGACCGCCGCGACCACCTCCGCCTCGTACCCCGCGTACTTCACGTCGACGTGCAGGCCGATGCCACTCGGCGCGAGCAGCTCGAGCGTCTCGTCGAGCGTCAGCGCACCGGGTGCCTGCTCCTCGGGCGAGTGTGCGACGACGAGGCCGTGCGAGACGTCGAACTCGACGACGTCGGCACCGACCGCGACTGCCGCTGCGAGCCGTTCCGCCGAGTTCTCCGGCGCGTCGCAGAGCGCGCCGCGATGACCGATGACGAGCGGCGCTTCGTCCGCACGGCGGAGGTTCACGCGCGGCGGATGACGACGACAGCGCAGTCGTCGGCGAGACCGCCGCCGGAGAAGCTGCGGCACGCTTCGAGCACGGCGTCCGCGAGCACCTGCGCCGGCTCGCCCGCGCGCGCGGCGAGCAGCGCGTCGAGGCGCTCGACGCCGAACAGGTCGCGGCCCTGGCGCGCCTCGATGACGCCGTCCGTGTAGATGACCACCGCCGCGCCCGGCTCGAGCTGCGCGCGCACCGTCTCGTACTCCTGCTCCTCCGCGATGCCGAGAGCGAGGCCGCCGCAGCGCAGCGCTTCGACGCGGCCGTCGCTGTGCACCATGCGCGGCTCGGGATGGCCCGCGCTCGCAACGACGACACCGCCGTCCGTCGAGATGACCAGGGCGACCATCGTGATGAACTTGCCCGGTTGGATCTCGCGCACGACAACCTCGTTCGCGCGCGCGAGGAATTCGCCGGGATCGCGATGGTCGGCCGCGAGCGACCGGAAGAGGAACTTCGCCATCGCCATGTCCGCGGTCGCGTCGATGCCATGGCCCGTCACGTCGCCGAGCACGACGGCAAGCTCACCCCCGCGCTCGAGGAAGTCGTAGACGTCCCCGCCCACGTCGACCTGCGCCGCCGACTCGTAGACCGTCCCCACCTCGAAGCCCGCGAGGTCCGGCAGCTCGCTCGGCAGCAGCGAGCGCTGCATCGTCTCCGCGAACTCCTTCTGCTGGCCGTAGAGGCGCGCGTTGTCGATTGCGAGAGCCGCCTGCTGCGAGATCGTGCCCGCCGTCGCGAGCGTGTCGTTGTCGATCGGCGCCGCCGGGTCGAGCGAGAGGATGGTCAGCTGGGCGAGCAGCTCGGTCGGCGTGGCGATCGGCAGCAGCGCCGCGGTCGATCCCTTCTCGAGGAACGGGACGAGCAGCGCGTGCGCACCGCCGAGGCGGCGCGCCGTCTCGGCGTCGAGGAGCACCGGCTCGAACGTGCGGGGCGGTCGGGGCTGCGGCCGCTCGAGGATCGTCCTCACCGGTTGCACGAGGCGCGAGTCCACGACGTGTACCGCGCGTGGGACGAACTGATCGCCGCGCTCGTCGGGAACGCGGATGACGGCAGCGTCGACATTCAGCACCTCGACGATCGTCGACGTCACGGCATCGAGCGTCGTGTCGAGCGACAGGCTCTGCGCGAACGAGCGCGAGATCTCGTATAGAGCCGTCAGCGGCCGCGTCGATTGCCGCTCCGACGCGAGCACGTCCGCGAGCGTCTCCCCCAGCTGCTTCGCCTGCTCGTGTAGCCGCGCGTTCTGCACGGCGACCGCGAGCTGCGCCGCGAGCGCCGCGAGCAGCGCGATGTCGCCCTCCGGCAGCGACGACACGCCGGGATATGCGACCAGAAGGCCGATCGTCTCGTCCGACGCGTGCAGCGGCACGCCGAGCGCGGAGCCCTGCTCGGCGGTGCGCAGCGCCTCGCGCACACGTCCGACCGCGGGGTCGTCTCCGTCGGTGGCAACGAGCAGCGTCGTGCGCGCGCGAAGCGGCCCGAGGAACAGCTCGAGCATCCGCTCGGCGACTTCCTCGTGGCCGAAGGCGAGGCCGCGACCGGCGGCGGCGAAGAGATGGTCGCGCTCGAGCAGGTACACGCCGAGCTGATCGATGCGAAGCAGCTCGGCCGTGCGCGCGACCGCGGTCTCGAGGGTGTGCGCCAGTGAGAGGTTCGAGATCGCCTCGCCGACCACTTCCAGCAGCGAGCGTGTTCGGTCGAGCTCGAGCCCGACCTCCTGCGCATGCTCGCCTGCACGCAGCGCATGCGCAGCGCGCGTCGCGAAGCCGGTGAGCGCGGCGAGCGCCTCGTCATGGGGGCCTGCGCCGCCGGGATAGAAAAGCTGCAGGACGGCGAATGTCGGCTGACCGAGCGGGAGCGTGACGATGTCCGAGAACGCGGCGGGCAGCAGGTCGTCGTGCTCGACCTCGACGGGCCGCCACGCAGCCGCCGACACCGCGGCGTGACGCTCGGCCGCGTCGAGCAGCTGCTCGACGTCACCGTGCTTCGCGACGACCTCGAGCTTGCCGGCCGCCACCCGCCAGGCGATCCCGCCGGCTGCATCGGTCGCCTCGATCGCGACGCGCAGCGCCTGCTGGCCCGCGCGGCGCGGGTCGGCGCTCGCCGCGAGCGACTCGCCGGCGAGCTCGAGCCACCGCGTGCGGCCGCTCGACGTCGCGGCGCCCGGGTTCGCGAACGTGCGGACGGCGACCGCGGCCTGCGCCGCGAGCAGCGTCGCGGCCATGCGGTCGGCGGTGCTGAACGGCGACGCGATCCGCACCAGCTCGAGCGAGGCAACGGTACGGCCGCCGATCTTCGCGGCCTCGACGTAGAGCCCGGCGGCGCGGATGCGCTCGGCCGCGCGCCGCGTCGGGCCGGGCACGCCGCCCGACTCGATCTCGGCGATCGTCGCGCGGCTGCCCGCGACCTCGGCAGCCAGAGCAGAGCCGGACGGGGCGACCGCGCGCGCGGCGAGGGATTCGCGGCTGTCCGCGACGCGGATGACCGCCAGGTCGGCCTCGGTCGACTCGATCGCGGCGTCGGCGATCGCCGCCAGCGCCTCGTCCAGGCTGCCGCTCGCGGCGATCCGCGCAGCAGCATCGGCGAGCGCCGCGAGCGGCTCCCGACGGGTCCCCACGGCCGTCACGCGGCCAAGTATCGCTTACAATCCGCGGCCGATGGCCCAAACTGCCCGCAGAGAGCCGGTTTTGCCCGACGAGGACGAAGCGCCGTCGCTCGACCCGCTTGCGATCGAGCGCGCATACGTCCGCGAGCGCAGGCGCCGGCGGGCACGCACCGAGCGGCGGAGCGCTGCCCGGCGCTCACACGTCCGCTTCTGGGTCACGATTCTCGTCCTCGCGTTCGTCACGGCGCTGCTGATCGTCGCGTCGTGGCACCGCGTGCAGACGATGTTCGGCGTCTAGGCTCGCCAGCGAGCTAGGCCTGGTACTGCTTGCGGGCGAGGTCGCTCCAGTCGGCGGGCTCCCAGGTGGTGCCGGCGCACATCGGGCACTGCGGGAGGGTCGCGTTGACGGTCACGCCGTAGCCGCAGTCGGAGCAGTGGTAGGCGCCCTTCGCGGGCGTCCCGGCCAGGGCGAATTCGACAAAATACCCGTCCGTGGAACGCGCGTGTGCTGCCTCGTCGAGCATCCAACGTCCCCTTTTCCGACCGGGCCTTGCTCTGCCGACCGAAAGAATCCCCATACTTCCTGTCGTGGAAACCCCAGACTTCTTCGACCTGGAGCTCCCGGTCTCGTCACCGGAGCCGGAAGCCGCGGCTCCCCGGCCCGCGCCGGGAGGCGTGTGGGCGGCGGGCGAACGCGTGACGTGGGTCGCCGGGCTCGTCCTCGCGCTCTCGTGCTTCACCGATTGGTATGCCGGATCGGGCGTCGGCGTGAAGCTCGCCGTGATCGGCTGGCACACCGGGATCCTCGGCAAGCTCGTCTTCGTCGTCGCGATCGCCGTCCTGTTGCTCGTCGTCGCGCGTGAGCTCGGCGCGGAGCTACCGCCTGCGGTTCCCGAGAGCCTGCTCGTCGTCGGGCTCGGCACGCTCGCGGCGATCTTCGTGCTGATCCGGGTGATCTCGATTCCCGACTCGATGCTGCCGGCCGACGGCCGCGGCATCGGGATCTGGATCAGCCTGCTCGCAAGCCTCGCCGTGATCGTCGGTGGCGTCCTGCGGGCAGCCGAAGAGCTGTAACTCCCGCGAGCACTCCGAGCACGGCGCCGCCGACGACGTCGAGCGGGTAGTGCACGCCGTTGTAAAGACGCGAGTACGCGATTGCCGCAGCGAGCGCGATGAACCACGCGCGGAAGCGCGGCGCGAGCGCGCAGAGCACGGTTGCGCACGCGAAGCTCGTGGCGGCGTGACCGGATGGGAACGAGTGCGACGACGGCACGGGGATCAGGTGGCTCACATGCGGACGGGCGCGCGGGATCGCGGCCTTCAGCAGCGTCTGCAGGAGCTCGGCGATCGCGTCGGCGGCGAGCACGAGGACGAAGACGGCGGGCCGCCGCCAGAGCAGCGCGAGCACGAGCGCGATCGCGAGCCAGACGAGCCCCCACGTGCCGATGCGCGACAGCTGCTCGAACGGCCAGTTCAGCCAGGAGACGCGGTGGTCGACGATCCACCGCTCGAGGTGACGGTCGCGGTCGAGGATCAGACCGGGACGAGCGCCTTGGCCTGCTCGACCAGCTGGTGCGGATCGAACGGCTTGCCGATGAAGCCGCTGGCGCCGCGCTTCTGCGCATCGCCGGCCGAGCCTTCGACCTTGCCGCTGAACATGATCACGGGGATCGAGCCGTAGCGCTCCTGCATGCGCTGGAGCATCTGCCAGCCGTCGACGCCGGGCATCACCACGTCGAGCAGAACGAGCTCCGGCGCCTGGTCTTCGATCGCATTGAGCGCCTCGTCCGCGCTCGACGCCTCGCGCACCGAATAGCCCTCGAGCTCGAGGTTCACGCGGACGAACTCGCGCAGGCGCGCATCGTCGTCGACGACGAGGACGAGCGGGCCCTGCGTCCGGCCACCGGGGCCGGAACGGTCGAGGAACGACTCGAGGTCGCGGCGACGATAGCGGCGATGGCCGCCAGGGGTGTAGAAGGCCGGGACGCGGCCCTGATCCGACCACTTGCGGATCGTCGACTGCGCCACGCCGAGGAATTTCGCGGCCTGACCGAGCGTCAGCCAATCCGGCTCTCCGGTCGGTGCGCGTCTGGGCCCCGTGTAGCTCATCACGCCGTCGAAAGTGTCCAAAGCTCCGCGAAGCTAAACGGCGTTATGGAGAAGAAGTCGTAACTGTCACCGTCGTGCGCGCCGCGGGTGCCAGCGGCAGCGGGCTCAGCGTGCGGACGATGGTCTGCATCCCGGCGCCCGACGGGTTGTCGTGCAACGCCTCGCCGAGGCCGATCCCGACCAGGAACACCACGACGAAGCCGACGGCGACGAGGGCGATCCTCACGGGCGGTAGTCGGTCGCGCCACGCGCGTATTGATGGAACGCGGCGCCGGCGACCGAGGGGATGTCGGCGGGCGGCGGCGCGTCCGGGTCGGAGCCGT